>CAXBAC010000215.1:0-4733 GCA_963973485.1 uncultured Polaribacter sp.
CCAGTAGAACGTCTTCTATAACCTCTTCCTCCACCTCTATTATTTTTATTTCCTTTAGAAATAATAATAAAAAAGATGATAATCATAATTATAAAAATTATAAGACCAGGATCAAATCCTTTAGAAGATTGTTTTCGAGTTCCTTTAAATTCGCCTTTTAGTGTTCTAAAAATGTAATCTGCTCCTCTATCTAAGCCACTGTAGTAATCTCCCTTTTTAAACTCGGGAATAATAATTCTTTCAATAATTCTTTTTGATTGAAAATCCGTCATTAAATACTCTACTCCTTTACCATTTTGTATGGCAATTTTTCGATCGTCTTTTGCTAATAGAATAAGTATTCCATTATCTTTTTCAGCATCTCCAACTCCCCAAACTTCTCCCCAATTTGCAGCTAATTAATTGATATTTTCTCCTTCTGTTGATGCAATAATAGCCACAACAATTTGGGTTGATGTTGTATCTGAATAACGAACTAACTTGCTTTCTAAGCTTGATTTTTGTGATTTCGATAAAAGATTTACATAATCGTAAACACTGGTTTGAAATTTTGGTTTATCAGGAATTTCAAATCCTTGAGAAAACGCACTAAATGAAAAAAAGAATACGATTAAAAACAAGCTTCTTTTAATCAAACTTGTTAACCAAAAACGGTCTATTGAAAACTGTTTACTCATCATCATTATCCTTTAGAAATTTCATTAGATAACTCGTTTTCATCATCAATTTGCCAAGGAAAATAAGCTTTTAATTCATGACCTGCTTTTAAAATTCCATCAACAATGCCTTGTTTAAAACCTCCTTTTTTAAACTGATTTTGCATTACATCTTTTGTGGCATTCCAAAAGTCCTTTTCAACTACGTTATTTATGCCTTTATCACCATAAATTACAAACTTATGGTCGTTTACAGCAACGTAAATTAAAACGCCATTTTCATCTTTTGTATTAAACATTTTTAAATAATGGAACACTTCTAAAGCACGCTCAAAATGATCCTTATCTGATGTGGCTTCTATATGTACTCGAATTTCGCCAGAGGTATTTTTCTCTGCTATTCTAATAGCATCAATAATTTCTTGCTCCTCTTCTTTTGTTAAAAATGCTTCTACTTTAGACATTTATGCTGCTTTCTTATTAAAATTAAAATCTACATCTGGAGCATTTTCAGAACCTGGATTTGCTTGATATCTATCCATTTCCTCAAAATTAAAAATGCCTGCTAACACAGAATTTGGAAATATTTTAATATGTTTATTGTATATGTTTACGCCTTCGTTAAAACGATCTCTGGCTACATTTATTCTATTTTCTGTGCCTTCTAATTGACTTTGCAACTCTAAGAAATTAGCATTTGCTTTTAATTCTGGATAACGTTCTACAGAGACCAATAATTTAGATAAAGCTCCACTTAAACCTGCTTGTGCTTGTTGAAATTGCGCCATGTTTTCTGCAGATAAATTACCAGCATCAATAGTGGTAGAAGTTGCTTTTGCTCTTGCATTGATTACTTCTGTAAGTGTACTTTTCTCAAAGTCTGCAGCACCTTGAACGGTTTTTACCAAATTACCAATTAAATCATTTCTACGTTGGTAAGCACTTTCTACATTAGACCACGTTGTTTTTGCATCTTCTTGTAAAACTACAGCTTCGTTATTGAAACCTTTTGCCCAGCTGTAAATTGCGTATAGTATAACAGCTATAATTATAACAGGAATTAACCATTTTTTCATGTTTTCTAGTTTTTATGGTGATTATTGTAATTTTTCAAATTTAAAGAATATTTATCGTTTAAAGTGATGTTCCTCCATCTAATGTAATCGTTTGCCCAGTAATAAACTTTGTATTATCCGAAGCTAACCAAACTACAGCATCTGCAATTTCTTCTGCTTTTCCAAAGCGTTTCATGGGAATTACACTTTTTAAATTTGCATCCATTTCTGGTTTTGTGTTAATGAGTTGATTCAACAATGCAGATTCTGTATAACCAGGGCAAACCGCATTTACTCTTATATTTTTAGAAGCATATTCCATAGCTGCAGATTTTGTCATACCAACTACTGCAAATTTACTTGCTGTATAACTGATGTTATTGGGTGATGCTTTTAAACCTGCTAGAGAAGCCATGTTTACAATGTTTCCAAAACCCTGTTTTACAAACTGTTGCAATGCAAGCTTCATTCCGTAAAAAACACCAGTTTGATTTACTGCAATAACTCTATCCCAATCTTTTAGTAATGATTCGTGTGTTTTTAAAAAGTGAGGACCAATGCCTGCATTATTAACCATAATGTCTAATTGCCCAAAATGAGCAACAGTTGTATTGATTAAGTTTTCTACATCCTCAAACTTTGCAACGTTTACATTTATTGGTAGCGCTTTTCCTCCATTTGTTACAATTTCTGATGCAACTTTTTCTACACTTTCTAAATTGATATCAGCAACAACTACAGATGCTCCATGTTTTACAAAATGTAATGCAGTTGCTTTCCCAATTCCAGAACCTGCTCCTGTAACAATGACTACTTTGTTTTTTACTTTCATACTTCTGTTTGCTTGTTGTATTTTTTATGTTGAATCTTTTTTTCATCTAAAATTGCATAGAATTTACGAGGTGAAATTTTCAAATCTTTTGTGATTTCACTTACCTTTTTCTTTCCCTTTTTGTAAAGTTTTAGGTTAGCATTCACTTTTTTATTAAAAAAATGCTTCTCTAATTTTTCAACAATTTGCAATTCTGTAAAATTAGATTCGCTTGCATAATTTTCAATTTCTGATTTAATGTTTGATAAATTACTCATAATATCTATTTTAAGTATTTTAGTTTTATAAATTCCAATTTACTCTTTTTCATTAGCTAATTTTCCAAACCCATATAGGTTATATTTTCTAATTGTCTAAATCTACAAAGTTTTAAAAACCTTGCAGGACTAATCAATTGATTTCGTTTGAATAGCTTTTAAAGCCAATTTACAACACAATTCTGCAGCTTTGTTTAAGTTTGCAAAACGTGGATCTGTGGTCCAACCCTTATCGTATCTATAATAAATTTGCTGAGCAATAACTGCAATTTTAAATAAGCCAAACACATAATAAAAAATAATGTTGTCTAAATTTCTGCCTGATTTTTGCGCATACATTTTAGCAATTTCACTTCGAATTGGATTTCCTTCAAAAATAGTTGGAGAAGGTATGCCTTGTTTTACAAAATCGTGATCTGTAGCTACTGTCCAATACCCTAAAGAAGTGCCTAAATCCATTAAAGGATCTCCTAAAGTTGCCATTTCCCAATCTAAAACTGCTGAAATTTCTTGCCAAGAATCGCCTTTAAAAACAACGTTATCGTACTTAAAATCGTTGTGAATTAAACAATGATCATATGTTTTAGGTTGATGTTCTTGCATCCATTGCATCACTAAATCTGCTTCTGGAACTTCGTCAGTTTTAGCTTTTACATATTGTTTTCCCCAATTGGTAACTTGTCTTTCTACATAACCTTCTGGTTTCCCTAAATCTTCTAAACCAACTGCTTTATAATCAACATTATGTAACTCTACTAAAGTATCTAACCAAGAATTTGCGATGGTTTTGTAATCCTCAGCTGAAATATTTCTTTGTTTTGCTACTGCATAGTTTAAGATAATTCCATCTACTTTTTCCATGATGTAAAAATCACTTCCTAAATTGCTTTCATCATTACAAAAACCAAGCATTTTTGGAACTTTAGAAAATGCTTTTGAAACACCACTTTGTACTTTAAATTCACGACTCATATCATGACCTCTTTTAATAGCACCTTTTGGAGGTTTTCTTAAGACAAACTCCTTATCTTCTATTTGTAACAAATAAGTTAAATTAGAGTATCCGTTTGTAAATTGTTGTACACATAAATCACTTTCTACAACATCAATTAAGTTGATTTCTTTCAAATATTTTTTTAATGGAATTTCTCGCAATCCCTCACCTTTTCTTACTTTTTGGTTGCTCATCCTTTTCCATATTTTTTGATACAACTTTTTCCTAGCTGATACATGTGCACTTCATCTGGTCCGTCTGCGAGTCTTAACATTCTAGCAATGGCAAAATAATGTGCTAAATACGTATCTGGACCAACACCTTTTCCTCCCAGAATTTGCATTGCTCTATCAATTACTTTTTGCGCCATATTTGGAGCCACAATTTTTATCATTGCAATAAGATCTTTGGCTTTTTTATTACCCAATTTATCCATTTTATCAGCAGCAGAAAGCGTTAACAAACGTGCTTGTTCAATTTCGCATTGCGATTTTGCAATTTCATGACGAATGCTACTATAGTCATAAAACTTCTTTCCAAATGTTTCTCTTTCTAAAGTTCTTTGTGACATTAACTCTAAAGCATATTGAGCCATGCCAACCAAACGCATACAATGATGAATTCTACCTGGACCTAATCTACCTTGTGCAATTTCAAAACCTCTTCCTTCACCTAAAATCAGGTTTTCTTTTGGCACTCTCACATTCTCTAATAGGATTTCTGCATGACCTTCTGGAGAGTCATAAAAACCTAAAACAGACAATGGGCGCACAATTTTTAAACCAGGAGAATCCATAGGAACTAAAACCATACTTTGCTGTTGATGTCTGTGAGCATCAGGATTTGTTTTACCCATAACAATTGCCACTTTACAATGAGGATCCATGGCTCCTGAAGACCACCATTTTCTACCATTGATTACATATTCATCACCTTCTA
>CAXBAC010000216.1:0-4666 GCA_963973485.1 uncultured Polaribacter sp.
AGTTGAATATAAATGCAACATACTTTTACAGAGAAGAAACTAATAAAATAGGGTATGATCCTACAACGTTTCAAACAATAAATGATTTTGGAACTTTTTTAGCAAGAGGTTTAGAAACTGAGATTACTTACAAAGCAACTCAAAAATTGAACCTAACAGGAAATTATACTTTTATTGATAGAGATGAGAATTTATTATTAAAAATTCCTCAGAATAAATTTTTTATTAGAGTAGATTATGAGGTGTTACCTAATACATTTTCATCAATAAGTTACAGATTTGTAGGTGAAACGAAAGATTTTGGAGATGTTACATTAGACTCTTATAATTTGGTAGACTTTTTTATAAACCATAGTTTGTTGAACAAAAAGGTTGTTTTATATACTAGTATTACCAATTTGTTTAATCAAGATTTTCAAGAAATGGCAGGTTTTACAACACGTGGTAGAAACTATAATTTAGGTTTAACACTAAATTTTTGATAGCTAAGAATATTAATAAAATGTTAAACTTCTACTAATAGATTTTTAGTTAGTGTTTTGATTTTTAAATCTTTAAAAAAATAGCTAAAACTATATTTTAGTGTTAAACTGTTTTTTTGATTGTATAAAAATTATAATAATTTAAATTTTAGTATATTTATTTAAGATAAAATTTATTTTAATAGGTATTAATTAAAAATTAGAACATTTTGTTTACCTAATGTAAACTAACTTAAAATTATATTTTCCCCAACTTTTGATATTGAGATATCATTTACAAAAAAGCCTTCTTTTTAGAAGGCTTTTTTTATAGTAATTTTCTTACATCGCTTTTAATAAAAGTAATTGCAGTTTCTGTAGGTGAATTTAAACTAGCATAATCTATCAAAAGGTTTTCTCTAAACTCTTTTGCTGATGATGCATTTTCTGTTGCTTTTTTTAATTTATTAATAATGTTAGCTTTTGTTGCTAAAATTGCTGTCCAACAATCATTAGATATATAAATTTGCTGTACCAAATTATGTTCAAATTCTTGTTCTATGTTTGCTATAACAAGTTGTAAATAGTCGTTTGTGTTTTCTGAAATTGGTTTAATTCTAACCAGTATTTTAACTGGGTTTATTCGTTCACAAAACAGTAACATTCTTTCATACGCTTGTAATTTAATGGGTAGTGTTTCCTTCTTTTTCTGTGCTAATATTTCTAATTTTTTTTCTGAATTTTTAGCATATAAAAAACCGTTAAACATGTAATAAGCTACAGCACCAGTAACTAAAGCAGGTAGCATGTAAGCAATACTCTCTAAGATTTTATCTTCCATTATTTATATAAAATTTAATAAGTACAAATATAAAATTCCTAAAAATATAGCAAAACCAAAGCTAAATAAAGTACCAATTAATATGTATTCTGTAAGCTTTCTGTCGTTAGAAGAAGTTAAATCACCAAATCTAAAAACAGATTTAGCTGCTAGTAAAAAGCCTATGCCTTCCCAATGATTTGTAATTACAAACGTAAATATAAAAAGGCGTTCTAAAATACCTATATATCTGCCAGCTTTGGCAAGTGAATCGTCGTTTTCTTTTTTCTTTTCAGGATTCCATTGTGTTATTATTATTTTTATGATAATGGCTGATACAAAAACAACCATCAATATAAAAATTATTAGTAATAACGTTTTTTTGGTGATGATACTTTCTAGAGATAAATTAAAATCTTCATAAAAAGAAACAGCAATCATCAACATAAACAAGTGTAAAATTTGATCTATAAAAAACCAAATTCGCTTCGTTTTTTTCTTCTGAAGGTATAGTTTTAAAAGATCAATACTATAATGAGTTGTAATGATAAATAGAAAACCAAGCCAATACTGTTGTAGATTAAACAAAAGAATTACTAGTAATGATAAGGCATGCACTCCAATATGAAAATATAAATGTAAAGATTTTATTTTCTTTTTTTCTTTTTCATATACCCATTTTTCTGACTGAAAAACAAAATCTCCTAAGATATGTGCTAATAAAAACTTTAAAAATAAAAACATTAGCTTATTGTTTTTTGAGAAATTAATACTCTGTAAAGTTCTTCTAATTGCATAATTTCATCTAAGCCTGCTCTTTTTCTACGCTCACTAGCGCTACTTTCTGATATGTTTAATTCTTTAGCAATTATTTTTTGGGTTACTGTGGGATTTTTCAAATACAATTCTACAAAACTTGCAGAATTTATAGTCCAGTTATCCATCGTTAATAAAGCTAATGCTAAAGAGGTATTCATTACACTATCAAAGTCAGCCCAAGGTGTCTTAAATGCTAAGTTTTGTTTTTTTAGAATATTGTCAAAAGCAAAACCACTATTTATAAAAGCTTCTCCATTTCCTTCTGTAATATTCTTAAAGTCTTCGCTTTTTGCTCCAATTCCTATTGCAATTCTTACATCTAAATTTTTAATTTTCTTTAAAGTTGTTTTTAATTTTATGGCGAATAATAAAGCACTTTCTATTGAACTAATTTCAATTTGAAAACTATCTCCTCTATAGATTTCCCAAGTTTTTGTAGATGTTCCAATAGTATTAAATGCATCTTTTAATATAGGTAACCACAGTTTTGTGTCTATACTTCTAGAGTTTATAATATCGCCTGTTAAAATACTTGTCATTGTTATTTTTTAGTAAAAATACTTTTTTTATTTGCTATTTCAAAATTATTCGGGTTTTAAGACGAATTTTAATATATTCGGGTTTTAAGGCGAATTTATTTTTATTCGGTTCTAAAGACGAATATTTATAAAATAATTTGTGAATAAAAACTAATAAGGATACTTTAAAAAAAGAATTTGTTTGGCTAATTTCACACTTTCTAAATTCTTTCAAAACACAACATTGAATAGCTACTTAAATTCATTAAACGAAGCACAAAAACAAGCTGTCTTACAGAAAGATGGCCCAATGATAATTATTGCAGGTGCAGGTTCTGGTAAAACAAGAGTATTAACTTACAGAATTGCACATTTAATGCAATCTGGAGTTGATTCTTTTAATATTTTATCGCTCACATTTACCAACAAAGCAGCTAGAGAAATGAAAGAGAGAATTGCAGGTGTTGTTGGGCAAAGTGAAGCTAAAAACTTGTGGATGGGAACTTTTCACTCAGTATTTGCAAGAATTTTAAGGTCAGAAGCAGATAAATTAGGTTTTCCAAGTAATTTTACCATTTATGATACACAAGATTCTGTTCGTTTAATAACTGCAATTATCAAAGAAATGAATCTTGATAAAGAAAGGTACAAACCAAAACAGATTTTAAGTAGAATTTCATCATTTAAAAACAGTTTAATTACTGTAAGAGCATACTTTAATAATTCTGATTTACAAGAAGCAGATTTACATGCAAGTAGACCAAAAGTTGGTGATATATATAAAGAATACGTAGACAGATGTTTTAAGTCTGGAGCTATGGATTTTGACGATTTATTGTTAAGAACCAATGAATTATTGGCACGTTTTCCAGATGTTTTAGCCAAATATCAAGACAGATTTAGATATATTATGGTTGATGAGTATCAAGATACAAATCACTCTCAATATATAATTGTTAGAGCCTTGGCTGATAAATTTGGGAATATTTGTGTGGTTGGAGACGATTCACAAAGTATTTATAGTTTTAGAGGTGCAAACATTCAGAATATCTTAAATTTTCAAAAAGATTATCCTGATGTAAAAACCTTTAAATTAGAACAAAACTATAGATCTACAAAGAATATTGTAAATGCTGCAAATTCTGTAATTGCAAGAAATAAAACCAAATTAGATAAAGAGGTTTGGACTAGCAATGATGCTGGAGATTCTATAAACGTAATGCGTACCATTTCTGATGGTGAAGAAGGGCGTTTTGTAGCACAATCTATTTGGGAAAACATGATGAATAATCAATTAACTCCAGATAATTTCTGTGTGTTGTATAGAACAAATTCACAATCAAGAGCTATAGAAGATGCCTTACGTAAAAAGAATATAGATTATAAAATTTATGGAGGAATCTCTTTTTATCAAAGAAAAGAAATCAAAGATATTTTATCGTATTTACGTATTTTAATCAATCCAAATGACGAAGAAGCGTTAAAAAGAATTATCAATTATCCTGCAAGAGGAATTGGTGCTACAACTATTGATAGACTTACAATTGCTGCAAATCACTATAAAAAATCAATTTTTGAAATCATAAAATATATCGATAAAATTGATGTAAAAATAAATTCTGGAACTAAAAATAAATTACAGAATTTTATGAATATGATTTTGCGTTTGCAAATTGAAGCAAAAACAAAAAATGCTTTCGAAATTGCAGAAACTGTTGTTAAACAAACGCAATTAATCAAAGATTTAGAAAAAGATGGCACACCAGAAGCTGTAAGTAAAGTTGAGAATGTTCAAGAACTTTTAAACGGAATTAAAGATTTTATAACAGATAAAATAGAAGAAGGGGAAGATGCTTCTCTAACATCATTTTTAGAAGATGTTGCATTAGCTACAGATTTTGATGCAAAGAATGAAGACAACAAACCTACTGTTTCTTTAATGACCATTCATCAATCTAAAGGTTTAGAATATTTGTATGTTTATATTGTTGGTTTAGAGGAAAATTTATTTCCTTCTGCAATGAGTATGAATACTAGAAGCGAATTAG
>CAXBAC010000217.1:0-4660 GCA_963973485.1 uncultured Polaribacter sp.
CACGCTTTATCTTGAATCCATTCAGGTAGATCAATGTTAATTATGGTACTCATGTTTTGTCGCTCTCATTATCGGTATATCCTACCAGTCATTATAGCAGACCATTGAGAACCACCAGTTTCCATTCCTACCTTAAATTCCAGTTTAGTATATGCAGGAATTACTAATTGTAAGGGTTGATCGTCTCGCATATCTTGAGGATTATTGTATGTACCCTCGAAGATTAATGCATCATTCATAAATATATCAATGTAACAGGTTCTTGTTGTACTAGTTGTTCTCCATCAAATTTTTCCATGGCAATTCCACCATGTAAAGATTCAAAAAAAGCATCGTGTTTTTCTGCTGTAGCACCTGTTAACGGCTGAAACCAGTGTGTATAATGAGTTGCTCCTTTAGAAAGCGCCCAATCTTTCATACTTACAGCTACTTGATCTGCAACTTTTCTATCAATCTTAGTCCCTTTTTCTATGGCATTCATCACACTTTCATAAGCTACTCTTGTTAAGTATTGTTGCATAGCGTGTTTATTGAATACTTTTTGACCAAATAAGACAGATCTTTTTTCACTTTCAACAACCTTAACAGCATCTCTATTTAGTGTTTCTTGTAAAGCAGCGAATCTTATTGTTGACATATTATAATTTTTTTAAGACGTTTTTTTAATTTAAAACAAATATACCCCTTAAAAATTGGGGGTAAAATTATTTTTTAATTAATTTATCAATTAATACCCCTTTTTTTTTGATATGTTGTCAAAATATTTCATTTTTGCACTGTATTAAGTTATAATCTTATTTTAAAATTATTATGAGCAAATCAAAATTAGAGTATATATGGCTAGATGGTCATTATCCAACGCAAAACATGAGAAGTAAAACTAAAATAGAAGACGATTTTAGTGGTAAGCTAGAAGATTGCCCAATTTGGTCTTTTGATGGTAGCTCTACAGAGCAAGCTTCTGGAGGTGCTTCTGATTGTTTATTAAAGCCTGTTGCTATTTACCCAGATCCTACTAGAAAAAATGGTTTTTTAGTAATGTCTGAAGTATTAAGCGCAGATGGAACTCCTCATCCAACTAATGCAAGATCACAGATAGATGATGACAATGATGATTTTTGGTTTGGCTTTGAGCAAGAATATTTCTTAATGGACGCTAAAACAGATTTACCTTTAGGTTTTCCAAGAGGAGGTTTTCCTGGACCACAAGGTAAGTACTACTGTTCTGTAGGTGGCAGATATACTTGGGGTAGAGATTTTGTTGAAGAACATGCAGATTTATGTATTGAAGCTGGCTTAAACTTTGAAGGTATCAACCAGGAGGTTGCACCTGGACAATGGGAATACCAATTGTTTGCAAAAGGAGCTAAAAAAGCTGGAGATGAAATTTGGGTTTCTCGTTATTTATTAGACAGATTAACTGAAAAATATGGGTATTATATAGAATATCACCCAAAACCAGTAAAAGGAGATTGGAATGGTTCTGGTATGCATGCAAACTTCTCTAATACAGTTTTAAGAACTTGTGGTTCTAAAGAAACATATGAGAAAATCTGTGAAGCATTTAGACCTGTTAAAAAAGAACACATGAAAGTTTATGGTGAGTTTAATGAAGAAAGATTAACTGGAGATCATGAAACTGCTGCTATTGACGATTTTTCTTATGGAGTATCAGACAGAGGTGCCTCAATTAGAATTCCAATTATTACAGTAGAAAAAGGCTGGAAAGGTTGGCTTGAAGACAGAAGACCTGCTTCAAATGGAGACCCTTATAAAATTGCTGGTAGAATTATAAAAACAGTAAAATCTGCGAATATCAGCTAGGTTTAAAAAAATATAAATAAAAAACTCCGAAATTTTTAAATTTCGGAGTTTTTTTATGTTTATAAACAAAATTATTTCTTTTCACTTCCTGGAGGGAATCTTGCTATAATTTCTTTTACAAATAAACGAATTCGCTCTTCCTTCTTTTCAACACTTTGTATTTTTAAAGCACCAGTTCCTATACCTTGCCAAACCAGTTCTTTTTTATCTTTATCAATAAAGTCGATAAATAACGTACCTTCTGTATATTCAGATACGTTTACATTATTACCCATGCCATTCCACATCCAAGGATTCCAACCCCAACCAAAACCGTAACCAAAATTATTTTGGTTTACATTTACTTTTCGTCTTGATTTTGTAAAAATACTCACTAACATATCTGGATTATCAGATTTAACAAACCCTTGAGCTAACAATTCTGATTCAATAGCTCTTAAAACTCGTTTTTTATCTAAACTAGAAATATCTGCTTTATCTATTCCTGGCTTGTAAAAAGCAAACGTTTTGTATTTTTCAAAATTTGCTTTGGTATCATAATCTGTAACTACTTTTACACTACTACATGATGCAAGACTAAAAGCTAACACCAGAATTAAAGGCTTTAATAATTTCATTTCTATCTTTTTTAATGCGTTAAATCTTATTAATAATAAGCAATAAGTATGCCAAATAAAAATACAATAACCATACAGTTTTGCTTATATTTTTGTTAAATCGCATTTTAAAACTCATAAAGAATCCTTAAAATTTTTAAGATTTTCGTAAATTGCACAGCTAAAATCAAACATTTATTACGAATGGAACAAATACCAGTTTACAAACCTAAACATAAAGTAAGAATTGTTACTGCAGCTGCTCTTTTTGATGGGCATGATGCAGCCATAAATATCATGCGTAGAATTATTCAATCTACTGGAGTAGAAGTTATTCACTTGGGTCATGACAGATCTGTAGAAGAAGTAGTGAATTGCGCTATTCAAGAAGATGTAAATGCTATTGCTATTACTTCTTATCAAGGAGGACATAATGAGTATTTTAAATACATGTTCGATTTATTGAAAGAAAAAGGTGCTGGACACATTAAAATTTTTGGTGGTGGAGGTGGAGTAATTCTTCCTGAAGAAATTGCTGAATTGATGGAGTATGGAATTACTAGAATTTATTCTCCAGATGATGGACGTGAATTAGGTTTACAAGGTATGATTAATGACTTGGTAAAAAAATCTGACTATGCTTTAGGTGATAACTTAAATGTTACAATTGATGATTTAGCAAAAAAAGAAATTGGAAGCATTGCTAGAGTAATATCATCTGCAGAAAATTTTCCAGAAATAGCTAAAGATACTTTACAAAAAATACACGATAAAAATAAAAATTCTAAAACTCCAGTTTTAGGGATTACAGGAACTGGTGGTGCAGGAAAATCATCTTTAGTAGATGAATTGGTTAGACGTTTTTTAATTGATTTTCCAGAAAAAACTATTGGCTTAATCTCTGTAGATCCTTCAAAAAGAAAAACAGGTGGTGCACTTTTAGGAGATAGAATTCGTATGAATGCTATTAATAACGAACGTGTGTATATGCGTTCTTTAGCAACTCGTCAATCTAATTTAGCATTATCTAAATATGTAAATGAAGCTGTTCAAGTTTTAAAAGCAGCTGAGTTTGATTTAATTATTTTAGAAACTTCTGGAATTGGGCAATCTGATACAGAAATTATTGAACATTCTGACACTTCTTTGTATGTAATGACTCCTGAATTTGGAGCTGCAACTCAATTAGAGAAAATTGATATGTTAGATTTTGCTGATTTAGTTGCTATCAACAAATTCGACAAAAGAGGTGCTCTAGATGCAATTCGCGATGTAAAAAAACAATACATGCGTAACAACAATTTATGGGATGTTCATATGGATGACATGCCTGTTTTTGGAACAATCGCATCTCAATTTAACGACCCAGGAATGAATACGTTGTACAAACGTATTATGGATAAGTTAGTTGAAAAAACAGAAGCAGACCTTAATTCTAAAATGGAAATTACAACAGCAATGTCTGAAAAGATATTTGTAATTCCACCAGCAAGAGTTCGTTATTTATCTGAAATTGCAGAAAACAACAGATCTTATGATAATAAAGTAAATGAACAAGTTACTGTTGCTCAGAAATTATACGGAATTCATCAAACTTTAGAATCTATTTTAGCATCAGAAATTGCTTTGACTAAAACAGGAATCAACGAAGATGAAATTCTAGAAAACACAAAAGAAGAAGACAAAGCGTTTATAAAACTTTTAATTGCGCAGTTTGATAAAGTAAAATTAAATCTAGATCCTTACAATTGGGAAATCATTTTAAACTGGAAAGACAAGGTTCAGAAATATAAAGATCCTGTTTATTCATTTAAAGTAAGAGACAAAGAAATTAAGATTCAAACTCATTCTGAGTCGCTTTCACACACCCAAATACCAAAAGTAGCGTTACCAAAATATGAAGCTTGGGGAGATTTATTACGTTGGAATTTACAAGAAAACGTACCAGGAGAATTCCCATTTACAGCAGGATTATATCCTTTTAAAAGAACAGGAGAAGATCCTACAAGAATGTTTGCAGGAGAAGGTGGACCAGAAAGAACCAACAGACGTTTTCATTATGTGAGTTTAGGTATGGATGCTAAAAGACTTTCTACTGCTTTTGATTCTGTTACTTTATATGGAAATGATCCAGGCCACAGACCAGACATCTATGGTAAAATTGGTAATGCAGGTGTTTCTATTTGTTGTTTAGATGATGCTAAAAAATTGTATTCTGGTTTTGATTTGAGTCATCATAT
>CAXBAC010000218.1:0-4652 GCA_963973485.1 uncultured Polaribacter sp.
ACACCTAATCCCATACCAATACCAACTAATAAATCTGTAAAAACAATACCTACAACAGTTACTGTAAATGGTACAAATTGCTTCCATCCTAAGTTCCACATTTGCTTAAATAAAGCTGGTTTTGCAAGTTTATAACCAACAATTAATAGAATTGCAGCTAAAACTGATAATGGAATTTTATTTAATAAGGTAGGAATTAAAATTACTGAAATCAATAATAAAAAACCATGAATAATTGCTGATAATTTGGTTCTACCTCCAGATTGAATATTTGCAGAACTTCTTACAATTACTTGTGTTACAGGTAAACCACCAATTAAACCAGATAAAATATTACCTGTACCTTGTGCTAATAGCTCTCTGTTTGTTGGAGTTACATTTTTATGAGGATCTAACTTGTCTGTAGCCTCAACACATAATAAAGTTTCTAAACTTGCTACCAAAGCAATGGTAAAACCTACAACCCAAACTTCTGGGTTTGTAATAGCTCCAAAATTAGGAAAACTAAATTGCCCAAGAAAAGAATCTAAACTATCAGGAACTGGAACACTTACCAAGTGCTCTTCACTTATACCAAAGTTTGATCCATTACTAGATAAAACAAAATATAAAATTCCAAAAACAACAGCTACCAAAGGCCCTTGAATAAGTTGGAAAATTTTTCCTTTTTTAGATAAAACTTCGTTCCATAAAATTAATATTCCTAATCCTACAACCCCAACAATAGTAGAACCTAAACTGATATTGTTTATTGATTTAAAAATTTCTGTAAATGTGTTTTCACCATCAACTTGAAAGAATGCAAAATCTCCTTCAGGATCTGCATCGTAACCAAAAAAGTGCGGAATTTGCTTTAATATAATGATGATTCCAATACCTGTTAACATTCCTTTTATTACAGATGAAGGGAAATAGTACCCAATAATCCCTGCTTTTAAAACTCCAAAAAGTAGTTGAATAGCACCTCCAATTACTACTGCAACTAAGAAATTTTGATAACCGCCTAAAGTACCAATGGCAGTTAAAACTATTGCAGCTAAACCTGCAGCTGGACCACTCACGCCAATTTTAGAGCCAGATAATGCTCCTACTACAATACCCCCAACTATACCTGCTATTAAACCAGAAAATAATGGAGCTCCACTTGCTAATGCAATACCTAAACAAAGTGGTAATGCTACGAAAAACACTACTATACTTGCAGGTAAATCGCTTTTAATATATTTAAACATATAAATGATTTTAACTCTAAAAAATGTATTTAGAGTATTTTGAATTTTGATTGATTTTTTTACTTAATAAACGATGTGTTATGATAAGTCTTTGGGAGGTGGAGTCGTAATCTTTGGATATTCAGAAAAATAATTTTTAGATTGATAACTAATATTTTTCTTTTTTTGAATTCTACTTAAAACCAAGAAAGAGTTTTCATTTTCTGAAGTTATCTTTAGCTTAATTTCTTGTACAGAGCTGTTTCCTTCCTCTTCTTCATTCATATTAAGAAGAAAAGAAAGATTTATGCTATCATCAACGACACTGACTACTGTAGGAGCAATCAATAAAGTTGAAAATATTAGTGTAAAAAAAAGTGCTAATTTAGCTCTCAAGTTAAGTTTTGTTTTTTTGTAAAAGTAAGAAAGTTTTGAAATTTAGTGTTAAATATTGTCAAAAAAATTAATCTAGCAGTTTAATTTCGTTGGCTATTATCCAGCCTATTTTTCCATCAGCTAATTTAATTTTTTTCCAGTTATCTACACTGTCTAAAACAAGTACTTTAGTGCCTTCATGCAAATTAAAAACTTCTTCTGAGTTTAAAGTGGGTGCGTTTCTAACTTCTGTTTCTTCAGCAAATACAATAGCTACTTTATTTTTCTTTATAAAACGATATTGGTTTACTGTAATAATAAAAGTAATTATAAGAAGTATAAAACTAATGCTACTAGAGGTAAAGTAAAAGCGTTTTATTCCTGGTTTAAACGCGAAATAAAATAGAAGGAAAAATAAGCTACCCAAAAACGAAAAGATTACTGCTAAAATAGCCCACTCATTATAGGTTAGCTTTTGTAAATAATTTGCATTTAGCTTTTGAAAAAAAGTTTTTGGCAGTTCTTCTATATTATCTAAAGCTAGTCGTTGTGCAAAAACCAAATTGTTCTTTACATCTTCATTATCTGGGTCTAATTGTAAGGCTTTTTCATAATAGAAAATAGCAGGCCCAACTTCGTTTAATTTATAGTGGGCATTCCCTAAATTAAAGTATAATTCTGATGAAACCAACTCAAGACTTTCTATATTTTTATAGATTTCTATAGCTTTTTCATAGTTCTGCTGTTTGTACATTTCATTCGCAGATTCGAATATCTTTTGCTCATCTTGAGCAATAACGTTGTTTGCTAATATCAGCAATAAAAATAAAATTTTTTTCATCTTATAACTGTTTATCTAGTTCAACGATTACCTGTTTTGCTCTTTCATATTCTTGCTTCATTTCTGTATTGGTTACAGGTGTATATCTTGCAAAATCTGACGCTTTTAAAACATCTATAAACTGTTTTACATTTGTTTCTTTTACGTTTCTTTTTAAAAGAATAATGGTAATATTTTCTTTACTAATATCAGCGGTTTCTACTCCCAATTTTGCTTTTAAATAATTATGTAAAGCTCTTTCTAAAGCTTCGTAAAAAGCTTCTTTTTTACCAATAAGTTTTTGTGCTTCAGAAAGGTATTTTTTAGCCAATCGTTCTGCTTTACGTTGTTTTCTTCCTGTTACATCACTATTTCGTTTCTCATTGTTTTTTGCAATGAGGATTCCTATTGGAATTAAAACTAAAGGGAGTATTAGCAACACATAAAATAAATAAGATTTATAAAAATCACTATCATCTTTTTTAACTAGAGTTGTATTATTTTCTATGTATCTAAAGTTTTTACCAGAAGAAACTATATTCTTTTTTTCTACAGTATTTGTATCATTACTTGTAACCACTTCTTTACCTTCTGTAACATTTACATATAAATCATTTGTAGAAAGTGTACTGTATTTTTCTGTATCAGGATTAAAATAAGAAAAAGAAATATTCGGAATTTTATATTTGCCTTTAAACTGTGGCACAATTGTATAGGTATCAGAAAAAGAACCAGATAACCCATTGCTGCCTACTCTTACGTTTTCTTGTCTTTCTGGTTGATATATTTCTAACTCTTTTGGTGTTTGTACAGTTGGTAATTCAAAAAGTTTTAAGTTTCCTTTGCCAGAAACTGCCACTTTTATTTGAGAAGATTCATTTGCTTTTAAAATCTCTTTGCTTAAAGAAACATCGAAATTAAAATTACCAACAGCACCTGTAAAGTTTTCGGGTTTTCCTTCTAAAGGTAAACTTTTTGGGCTAACCACTTTTTTTACAGAGGCAAATTCCTTTTTAATATTCTTTGTAATCACATTACCAAAAAAGTCTGCTCTACCTGTTGGAACTCCAATAACAATGTCCATTTTCATTGGGTCTATTGTTAATCTACCCGTTTTTGTTGGTATTAAATAGGCTTTTTGTAAAACGATATATCTATAATTTTCTCCATTATATTTTCCCATTTTTACTGGGAAACCATTTATTTTTATTTCCTGATTCCAAAACCCATTGTATTGTGGTGCTTCTGTTACAGAAGTATCATAAACGCTTACATTTTCGCTAACATAAAGTCTATATTCAACATAAATACCTTCACCTACAAAAGGTCTTGATTTTGATATTTCTGCTACTAAATGTATGTTTTGCTCTGCAATATAATCTGGATCGTTTGGATTGTCTGGTTCTGCAATAGGTTCTGTAACAATAATTTTCATCATTTTAGAATCTATAGTTCTACCATTTATTTTGATGTTTGCAGGCTGTATAATAAGTTCACCTTTTCTTTTTGGTTTTAAAATATAACTATAAGATTGAGAGAAACTTACTTTTCCATTAATCCAAGATTGACTAACAGATTGACTTGGGCCTTGTATAACATCAAACCCTTTAAAATCTGGAGCTTTAAAGTTGTCTGCTCCTTGTTTGTTAATTGAATATTCTATTCGTAAACGTTGATTTAAACCTAATTTATTTTTACTAACAGACACACTTAACTCTGCTTGCTGTGCAAACAATGTTAAGCTAAGTAAACTGATACAAAATGTTATGTAAAATTTCAACTTCATCTTCTTACCAACTAAATAGTTTTACCAATCTTTTTCTTGTTTTGTTTTTTTGCCTTTAGCTTTTTTGGCATTCATTTTCTTTTGTGTCTTCTTTTCTTCGTTGTTTAAGCTTTCTAGCAATTGCTTAATTTGCTGTGGAGACATTTTACCTTGTTGTGGCTTAGGTTTTTTATTTTGATCCTTCTTATCGTCTTTTTTAGGGTCTTGTTTTTTGTCTTTGTCTTTATCTCCTTCACCATCCTTATCGTCTTTTTTATCCTTATCATCACCCTCTTTCTTGTCCTGATCTTTGTCTTTATCTTTATTTTGATCGTCTTTATCCTTTTTATCCTGATCTTTTTTGTCTTTATTTTTATCCTTGTTTTTGTCGTCTTTATTTTGCTGATTTTCTTTATCTAAAAGTTTTTGAGCAACAGCTAAATTATAACGAGTTTCATCATCTGTAGGATTGTTTCTTAAC
>CAXBAC010000219.1:0-4619 GCA_963973485.1 uncultured Polaribacter sp.
TTGGGGACAGCATTCAGCAAGAAACTGGTCTAATTCTGAAGTAGAATTAAAAGAGAAACTTGATAGAGCTGAAGATGCTAAAAAGCGCAAAGCAATAAAAGCAGAAAAGAGTAAATTAATCAATATGATGTTACAAGAAAAAATGGGTGGTGGTAAAACCAAAGTTCCTATGAAAAGAGGAGACATCAATTTTCAATGTGATACTTTAGAAGAACTTAAAAACTAAAACAAAATGAAAAATATACTATATAGTTTGCTGTTTTTCTTTGTTATAACAAACGTAACAGCACAACAAACACCCGCAGATAAACAAAGCAATGCTATTTCTATTGAAGGTGCAACAGCGCATTTAGGAAATGGAGAGGTTATAGAAAACTCATTAATTATGTTTAATGATGGTAAACTTACTTTCGTAGGTTCTGCAATGATGAAAATTGCAAGACAAGGAACTGTAATTAATGCTAAAGGTAAACATGTATATCCTGGTTTTATTGCAGCGAATGCAACTTTAGGATTGGTAGAAATAGATGCTGTAAAGGCAAGTGATGATGAAGATGAAATAGGTTTATTAAACCCACATATTCGTAGTTTAATTGCTTACAATGCAGAAAGTAAAGTAGTTGAATCTATGAGGCCAAATGGTGTTTTAATGGCACAAATTACTCCTAGAGGTGGTTTAGTTTCTGGTACATCTTCTATTATACAATTAGATGCTTGGAACTGGGAAGATGCTGCTATTAAAGTAGATGACGCTATTCACATGAATTGGCCAAGTAGTTTTACTAGAGGTAGATGGTGGTTAGGAGAAGATCCTGCATTAAAACCAGATCCAAAATACGGTGAAAACACAGATAATATTAAAGCTTATTTTAGAGATGCTAAAAATTATCTAGAAAGCAATAACCCTAAAGTTCATCTTCCATATAGAGCTATGAGAGGTTTATTTGATGGTTCTCAAAAACTATTTATTCACGTTAATGGTCAAAAAGAAATTACAGATGCAATAACTATTGCAAAAGAAGCTGGTATAAATAAACTAGCTTTAGTACATGGTGAAGGTGCAGAAAGTGTTACAGAATTATTGGTAAAACATAATGTTGGTGTTGTTTTAGAAAGACCTCATAGAAACCCAAATTCAGAAGATGATGCATACGATTATACGTACACTATAGCAAAAGTACTTACAGATAAAGGAGTTGTTGTAAGTTTAGGTATGGAAGGTCAAATGGAAAGAATGAATACTAGAAACTTACCTTTTTATGCAGGTACGTTTGCTGCTCATGGTTTAGATAAAGAAGAAGCACTTAAACTATTAACATCTAACACAGCTAAAATTTTAGGAATTGATGATATGGTTGGTACTTTAGAAGTTGGTAAAGATGCTACACTTTTTATATCCGAAGGTGATGCTTTAGATATGAGAACCAACATCTTATCAAAAGCCTACATTCAAGGTAGAGATATTAGTTTAGAAACACATCAAACTGAGTTATGGAAACGTTACTCAAACAAATACAAATCTGAATAATATACTTTTAATTTTAAAAAAAACCCTGATAAAAATCAGGGTTTTTTTTTTGTAATACCCTCAAATAAAACCACATACAAACACAACAATTCCTATTTTTTTTTAAAAAATTGATAAATTATCCTTAAATTTATTCAAAAAAAAAGTTATGAAAAAAAAATACACCTTTTTATTGTTAGTAGCGGGTTTAATTTGCTTAGCTTTTATTGAGTTTAGTTATTTATTCACCTTAGGAGTTCCTACTGTTGAAGATGTTTATGGAGGAAGAATTAATGCCATAAATGGATATTCTTTTCATTCAGATTCTACAAGAATTTTTGTAGCAACAGAGAGTGCAAACTCAGTATTTTATGCAGACGCTTTGACCAATAGCGCTTCTCCAACCATAAGTAAATTTAATGTGGTACCTAGCTTAGATAATACCCAAAATTTTGGATCATCCATACAAAATATTCAAATTCATGAGAGTTCAGAAAGTATTTATTTTACAAACTCTACAAATGAGTTGTATACTACAAACATTACAAATACAACTGCAAGTAATACAGGTTTAACTGGTGTGAATGATGTAATTATTAAAGGAGATTATATTTTTGCCTCAGGTGCAGGAAATATTCATTTTGGCACTTTAGATGCTTCCAACAATTTTACAGCGGGTTCAGGATCATCAATTTCATTTCCAACATTTACAGATTTATCCTACATGGTTATTCATCCTGTTTCTAAGAAAATGTATGTTTTTGGAAAAGGATCGAGTCCTAAATTATACATATCTTCAAATAATTATGACGCTTTTGATGGAGCTACAACCTTTACAGACATCTCTCCTACCTTAACTAGTACATCAGTAAACTGGACTGCTTTTGGAATTGCACCAGATGGAAGGTTTTTTATTGGAGGGAATAATAGCACAAATAAATACATAGCCTATTCAGATGATAATGGTGTAACTTATACAGAATTCGATTCTTTACAAAATGGAACTTCTGGCACAAACTTTAGTTTTTCTGGCTCAACTAGTTCGTATTATGTATTAACAGCATCAATGTTTAGTAATAATAAAGGTGCTGCTGGAACTTGGAATAAGTTTGGCACTACATCTCACTACACACATCCCAATGATGGTGCTGTATTTGTAGATCCAAATAATGCAAATATTTTCTACTCTACATCAGATCAAGGATTAGGAATATCGTATAATTTAGGAAAAAACGTTTCAAGTGCAGATGATGGTATAGAAGCTGTTCAAGTAAATGATATGGAGATGCAAGCAGATAAAAAAACAGGGGGGATTGCTTCTAAATCAGGAATAAGAAAAGTAACCGATTACGATACTTCACCTGTTTGGACCAATTCCTTATGGCCAAATGGTGATGGTTCAGGCTATTATTCTATTGCAATGAAACCTACAGATGATGCAACTGCCTACGCAGGAAATGTAAGAATTTATAAAACTACAAACAATGGGGTAAATTGGACCAAAGTTTTTACTCCAGAAAACGCTCCTTATAATTACCCAAGTGTTGGTACTCAAGTTAATGCATTAACAATTTGCCCTTTTGATGAAAATATTGTTTTTGCAGGTGTAGAAATTCAAGGAGCAGACAAAGGTGGATTGTTTGTTTCTGAAGATGCTGGATCATCTTGGAAACAAGTTTTATTACACGTAAGTTCTGGGAATAATGATGTTGATGTAAGGGATATTTCTTTTACAAGTGAATCTGGAACAATAGTGGCTTATGTAGGTGTTGAATATACAGGAGCTGGCTCTGGTTTTAGTATATATAAAGTAACTCAAACTTCTGGAGGATGGGCTGTATCACAAGACATGTCAACAACTGGAACAAGCACTGGTTCTTTAATAGTTGTTACTATTAACGATATAGATTACGATTTTAGTATAAATACCGTTTTCGCTACTGGAACTGATGCTGCAACAAACCACCCTGTATCTTATTATAAACCATTAGGGGGCACAAATTTATGGACCCCAAATACATCCTCTGGTTTCCCAGCTTCAACAGCTACTTTAAGCAAAATAGGAAAAGCTATTGTTAGTGATGGTACTAATACTCTATACTGTGCAGTAGACCATGAAATTTACTATTTAACAGGCAGTGCAACTTCTTGGACATTGGGTTATTCATATCCAGTCGGAACAGAAATTAATTGTTTATTTTATGATGAATTATTAGTTGGTACTGGTACAGGTTTATATGCTATGGCTGACCCAAGTTCTCAAACAGCTAGTCTAAGTGATGTAGATACTTCTTTATTTACAACATATCCAAACCCAGTAAATTCAGAATCTTACCTTAAGATTAGTTTTTCAGTTCAAATTGAAAATCCAACTTTTAGGTTAACTTCTTTACAAGGAAAACTTATTAAAGAGTATCAAAAAAATGAAGTTACAAACACAAGAAATTCATCAAAAATAAAAATACCCACAACTAGTAAAGGCGTGTATATTTTATCTATCTACAATAAAAAAAGGAAAATAACTACCAAAAAAATAGTTATAGAATAATTATAAGTAGATACTTTTTTTAGAGCTATAGTATACTTTAAAAAATATTTTAGATTCGTTCAATTGAGTATATTTGTACTCATGAAAGAAATTACAAGCACGCAAAATGCTTTTATTAAAAACCTTGTAAAACTTCAAGAGAAATCTCGTGAACGAAAAAAACAGCAATTGTTTATTGTTGAAGGTAAACGTGAAATTTCTTTAGCAATTGCTGCGAATTACGAGTTTGAATCAATACTGTTTTATAAAGATATTATCACTAAAGATGCAGTTTTAAGTCTTTTTAAGAACAACATAAACACTATTGAAATCTCTAAAGAAGTCTATCAAAAAATAGCTTATAGAGCCACAACAGAAGGTATTATTGCAATTGCAAAAACAAAATCACTTTCACTTAATAACATTACATTTAAAAATAAAAATCCTTTAATTTTAATTGCAGAAGGTATAGAAAAACCAGGTAATGTTGGTGCATTGTTAAGAACTGCAGATGCTGCAAATGTAGATGCTGTTTTTATTGCTGATGCCAAAAGCGATTTATACAATTCAAACATCATACGTTCT
>CAXBAC010000220.1:0-4603 GCA_963973485.1 uncultured Polaribacter sp.
ATTTGATAAATCTAGATCTGATAATGGAATTCTTGCTAATAAATCATAACCATTACAAGGGTAGTTGCCAGCAAAACCATTTTCACATTTTGTTATTGTTGCTTCTTCAACAACTGGATCTTCAGGTGTTATTACAGGGTCTTCTACACTATCATTTGAACAGCTGTATGCAATTAGTAATGCTAAAAAAAGGACTTTTTTCATAAGAATTGATTGGTGTTGGTTTACTAGTAGAATTCGTTTAACTAGCAATATATTATCACTTAATATTCCAAAAATAGGATTTATAAATTAATAAGTTAGAAAAATCTCTATTAAAGTAATTCTATCAATTTTAAGAATGTAACTATCTTTGCAATATGTTAGAAGATAAAAACCCAAATAAAACGTCGTTAGCTGAACTTGGAGAGTTTGGCTTAATCAACCATATTACAAAATATTTTAAGACAACAAATTCATCAACAGTTAAAGCAGTTGGTGATGATGCAGCTATTTTAGATGCTTCAGAAAAACAAACATTAGTAACCACAGATTTGTTGATAGAAGGTGTGCATTTCGACTTAAGCTACATGCCCTTAAAACACTTAGGCTATAAATCTGTTATGGTTAACCTTTCTGATGTGTATGCTATGAATGGAACTGCAGAACAAATTACAGTTTCAATTGCAGTGTCTAACAGGTTTCCTTTAGAAGCAATTGAAGAGTTGTATGCAGGTATTCAATTGGCTTGTGATACTTATAAAGTTGATTTAGTTGGAGGTGATACAACATCTTCTACCAAAGGAATTTTAATTTCTGTAACTGCAATTGGTAAAGCCAATGCAGCAGATGTTGTGTATAGAAATACTGCAAAAGAAACCGATTTAATTGTGGTTTCTGGTGATTTAGGTGCTGCATATTTAGGGTTACAGGTGTTAGAAAGAGAAAAACAAGTTTTTAAAGTTGATCCAAACAACCAGCCAGATTTAGACAATTACACCTATTTAATTGAGCGTCAACTAAAACCAGAAGCACGTAAAGATGTTGCTGGTTTACTAAAAGAATTGGAGGTAAAACCAACAAGTATGATTGATATTTCTGATGGATTATCATCAGAGCTTTTTCATATTTGTACACAAAGTAAAGTGGGTTGTAAAATTTATGAAGATAAATTGCCTTTAGACCCTCAAGTGATTTCTACTTGTGAGGAATTTGAGTTAGATTCTACAATGGTTGCTTTAAGTGGAGGTGAAGATTACGAACTTTTATTTACAGTGCCAATTGCAGATTTTGATAAGATAAAAGGAAATCCAAACTTTTCGATAATTGGTCATATAACAGAAGAAAACCAAGGTTTACAGTTAATAACTAGAGGAAATCAAGAAATTGAATTAAAAGCACAAGGTTGGAATGCTATGCAAGAAGAATAGTTAGCTGTTTAATTAATAAACTTTAATAAAACGTCTATTAACAGATCTTTATTTTCTATATGACTCATATGACCTCCGTTTAAAACTATAATTTCAGTATTTGTTTTTTCAGCTTCTTTTTTAGCGATTTCAACAGCTAAAATAGGATCTTTTTTTCCAGCTATAATCAACTTTTTAAAGGTGTTTTCAGCTAAAACATGATTTCTGTTTTCACGAATTCGCATGCCTTCATTTGCTGCAATATAACTTTGTACAGAAGTTTGTAAGGCTTCTTGTAAAGCAAGGTCAATATCTTCTTTAAATGCTGTTCTGCTGTTTTTTTCAAACAAATTTATAAAAGACATTCTAACCATATTTGTAAAGTTAGATTGTACCATTTTATTTGCTCTGGCTCTTAATTCTTTACGTTCTTGAGAATCTTCATTAGAAGTTGAGTTTAACAAACACAATCCTTTTATTTTACTCGGGTTTCTTTGAGTAAGTGCTAAAGAAATATAACCTCCTAAAGAGTGACCTACTAAAAAATATTTACGAATTTTTAGGTGTTTTAAAACTGCTTCTATGGTTTCTGCAAACAAATCCATAGAATGCACATAACCTAAACAATCACTTTTTCCATGGCCTAATAAATCAATTGCTATTATTCTATTTTTTTTTGATAAATGAGGCGCAATTTCATTCCACATGGTTTTATTTTCTAGAAAACCATGTAGCAAAACAACAGCTGATCCTTTACCAATATCTGTAAATGAAATGTTTGTATTTTTAAAAGTGATTGATTTTTGCATCAGACAAAAATATGTATATTTCAAGAATTAAAATCAACCAAAAAATGAATAAAACAAAAGAAGTTTGGATTGCAGGTTTTGCGCTGTTTTCACTTTTTTTTGGAGCAGGAAACTTAATTTTACCTCCAAATTTAGGTGCAAACTCTGGTTTAGATTGGTGGATTGTAGCCATTGGTTTTGTGCTAACTGCAGTAACAATACCTATTTTAGCCATTTTTGCACATGCCAAATTACAAGGTACTTTGTTTGATTTTGGCAAGAAAGTTTCGCCATTATTCAGTACTATTTATTGCATTCTAATTTATGCAATTGCAGTTGCTATTCCTGCTCCAAGAACTGCAGCAGTTACACACGAAATTACTGTACAACCGTTTTTTGAAACATCAACTTTATTAACAAGTGTTCTTTATTTTATGTTGGTTTTTATTTTCGCCATAAATAGATCTAGAGTAATTGGTTTAATAGGTAAATTTTTAACCCCAATTATTGTACTGATTTTATTAATCATTATAGGAATTGCAATTACCACATCACCAGGAATTGTAATTCCATCAAGTTTTAAAGCACCATTTGTAGAAGGTGTTTTAGAAGGTTACCAAACTTTTGATGCAATTGGAGGCGTAGTTGTTGGAGCAGTAATCATAATCTCTTTAAACTATAGTAGTCATACTACATTTATAGCCAAAAGAAAGTTGATAAGAAAGGCAGGTTTTATAGCTGGTTGTGGGTTATTAGTAATCTATGGAGGATTAATTTTAAGTGGTTCCTTATTTGCTTCAAGTTTTGCAAAAAATGCTACAAGAACTGAAATCTTATCTAGTTTGAGTTCGCAAACGTTAGGAAACTTAGGGACAGCTTTTTTAAGTGTTTTAGTTGCTTTAGCATGTTTTACAACTGCAGTTGGAATTGTTACAGGAACATCAGATTATATAAAAGGTATTTGTAATAATTCTCAAAAAGCTTATATAATTACTGCTGCTATAGCTTCTATAATTGGTGTTTTTGTGGGGAGTTATCAAGTAGATTTAATTATAACATTGGCAGTGCCTGCGTTAATGTTTTTATATCCAATAACTATTGTTTTAATTTTATTAAATATTGTGCCAGATAAATTTGCATCTCAATTGGTATTTAGAGGAGTGGTTTTGGTTACGTTTATTTTTAGTATTCCAGATTTTTTAGGGTTTATTATTCCAAGAGAAAGTTTAGAAGGAATTCAAGGTCTTATTCCGTTAGCAAAACACAATTTAGGATGGGTTTTACCAGCTTTGTTGGTTTTTGTAGTGTTGAATTTTAGCAATTACAATAAAGAAAATCAACTTGAAAAATAGATTTTTATAATTTATCCTAATAAAATATATTGATTTCTAGTAAGTTGATAATGCCTCAAATTTTAGATAAAATAATGAGGCTGATTGATTGTTAGGCGTTAATTAACATCACTTTAATTTTTGTTAGATTAAAATGTATTATTTTTGACTTTTTAAAATTTATAAAGAAATTACTTGTTAAACTACTATTCATATCCGCACACAACTTCTAAAGAATGGGTAACTTTTGTACATGGTGCAGGAGGTAGTAGTTCTATTTGGTTCAAGCAAATTAGAGATTTTAAAAAACACTTTAATGTCTTAATTTTAGATTTAAGAGGTCATGGAAATAGCAAACCAACTCTAAAAGACACATTTAATCCTAAATATACTTTTGATTCTATTACTAGTGATATTGTTGAGGTTGTAGAACACCTTAAGATAGAAAAGTCGCACTTTATAGGAATTTCTTTGGGCACAATTTTGATACGAAATTTAGCAGAAAAAAAACCTGATTTGGTGCAAAGCATGGTAATGGGTGGTGCTATTATAAAACTAAATTTTCGTTCTCAAGTGTTAATGAGAGTGGGTAATATTTTTAAATCTGTTGTACCTTATATGTTGTTGTATAAGCTCTTTGCGTTTATAATTATGCCAAAGAAGAATCATAAAAAATCGAGGTTGCTTTTTGTAAACGAAGCTAAAAAATTATACCAAAAAGAATTTTTACGTTGGTTTAAATTAACATCAGAAATTAACCCTTTATTGCGTTTTTTTAGAGCAAAAGATATAAAAATTCCAACCTTATATGTCATGGGTGCTGAAGATCATTTGTTTTTACCATCCATAAAAAATGTGGTTTCTAAACATAAATCTTCTTCTTTAGTGGTGGTTGATAATTGTGGGCATGTTGTAAATGTAGAGCAGCCAGAGGTTTTTAATAATCAAACCATAAATTTTATACATTCTTTGGCATAAAAAAAAGCGAGTAATTAAACCCGCTTTTCTTTAAATATGATTGCTTTTTTTTAAGAATTCATCAAATCTTCAATTTCATCTGCTTCAATAGGAATGTTACCCATTAAATTAAAAGGCT
>CAXBAC010000221.1:0-4597 GCA_963973485.1 uncultured Polaribacter sp.
AAGTACCCTCAAACTTTTCTTCTGCAGTGGTAACTTTTAATATCCTATTGATATTTTTTATATACTGCCTTTTTTCTTTTAGTGGATGAGAAATATCTGGTGTTGAAACTTCTAAAGAAAAATCTTCTTCTTCTCTGTCTAAGTTATGCTCAACGTTTCTGCTGATTCTAATACATTCACTTAAAGGAACTCCTTGATCTCCATCTACCAAAACTTGAATTTTATTGTTAACAGATATCGATAAATCTATTAAAAACAGCGTTTCATTTAATGCTAAAGCTTCATCTACTAAATCTCTTACTTTTTGCTGATCCATTTGTAAAACCTTATGATTTGCTCAAAAAAACATTCTTTTTGAGTATAAAAAGAGGGGACTTAAAGTCCCCTCATTTATCAAATTACTTCTAAATTCGATGCAAATATACAAATTGTTTACGATTTAGCAAACTGTATGATATTCATTTTTTTTTGTAACTTTAAATAACTCAATAATTTAAATTTAACTTCATTGAAATGGATAAAATTTTAGTTCCTATTGATTTTTCAAAAAAATCTGAATACGCCTCAAAAATGGCTGCAAGAATTGCCTTAAAATCTAAGAACACTGTATATCTTTTACATATGATTGAATTACCTTCTGGAATTATAGACATGGGTGCTGGCAGTAACTTTAGCATACCTGAAAGCATGTTGTATTTAAGAAAAGTTAAGGATAGAATTCTAGAATTTAAAGAACGTTTTTTTGGCAACATAACAGAAGTACATCATGCTATTCGATTTCAAAAACCTTACGAAGGTATTTTAAGTTATGCTGATAAGATAAAAGCAGATTTAATTATTATGGGTTCTAAAGGTCATTCTGATTTTGAAGAAATTTTAATAGGTTCTAACACAGAAAAAGTGGTAAGAAGATCAAAGCTACCTGTTATTGTGGTTAAAAAAGATGCAGAAAAGTTTCGAATGAAAAACTTGGTATTTGCATCGAGTTTTAAAAATGGTCATAAGAAAGAAGTGTTTGTAAAATTTCTAAACTTTGCCAATCATTTTAAAAGCGAAATTCATTTACTCAAAGTTACAACACCTTCTAATTTTCAAAGCACACATGATGCTAAAGAAAGTGTTAAAAGTTTTATTAAAGAGTTTACACTACCAAAATACTCTATCAATATATATAATGATGCCACTATTGAAAACGGCATTTTAAATTTTTCTAGAGAAATAGACGCAGATTTAATTGCATTAAGTACAAGTGCAAGAAGTGGTTTAGCCCACTTGTTTTCTGCAAGTGTAACAAAATCATTATCCAAAAAAGCTCTAAAGCCAATTTTAACTATTAAGGCTTAAATTTAGCTTTTTATAGATTGCTCAAAAGGAATTCTATTAACAATAGATCTTCCAAGAGTAACCTCGTCTGCAAATTCTAATTCATCACCAACAGAAATACCTCTAGCAATAGTTGAAGTTGTAATATCAAATTTCTCAATTTGTTTGTAAATATAAAAATTGGTTGTATCTCCTTCCATTGTAGAACTTAGTGCAAAAATCAATTCTTTTACAATACCTTTTTCTACTTTATTAACCAAAGACTCTATTTGTAAATTTTGAGGTCCAACACCTTCTATTGGTGAAATTTTACCTCCCAAAACATGATACAAACCATTAAATTGAGATGTACTTTCTATAGCCATTACATCTCTAATATCTTCAACTACACAAACTATTTCTTCATTCCTTTTAGGGCTGTTGCAAATATCACACAAAACAGTATCAGAAATGTTATGACAGTTTTCACAAGCTTTTACATCGTTTCTTAAATGCAATAGTGCTTCCGATAAAAATTTAGTATTTTCTTTAGGCTGTTTTAGCAAATGCAAAACCAAACGTAAAGCAGTTCTTTTTCCAATTCCTGGTAAACGTGAAACCTCATTTACTGCGTTTTCTAAAATTTTTGATGAAAAATCCATAGGGAACAAAATTACAACTTCTAAAGAAAAAAGAATAGAGAAAAAAGACAAAAGAGTATATTCGTGTTTTAGAATTTTACATTCATAATTTACTATGCAACCACTTCATATTTCACTACTAATTATAGGTTATTTTTCTGTTTTAATAACTATATCGTTCGTAACAGGTAAATCTGCCAATAATGCTACATTTTTTAAAGCTAACAATTCTTCTCCTTGGTATTTAGTGGCTTTTGGAATGATTGGTGCTTCACTTTCTGGAGTAACTTTTATTTCTGTTCCTGGTTGGGTAGAAGCTCAAAGCATGAGCTACATGCAAATGGTCTTAGGTTATATTGTAGGTTATGCAGTTATTGGTTTAGTACTTTTACCCTTATATTATCGTTTAAATTTAACATCAATTTATACCTACCTACAAGATAGGTTTGGTGATTATTCTTATAAAACAGGAGCTAGTTTCTTTTTATTATCAAGAATTATAGGCGCTGCTTTTCGTCTGTTTTTAGTTGCAAACGTATTGCAATTATTACTTTTTGATGAATTCGGAGTTCCATTTTGGGCAACAGTAACGTTAACCATTCTATTAATTTGGATTTACACATTTAAAGGAGGTATAAAAACAATTGTTTGGACAGACTCCCTACAAACGCTCTTTATGCTTATTGCAGTTGGGGTTTGTATTTACACCATTTCTGATGAATTACAAATAGACAATCTTTTTTCTTATGTAGCAGACAACGAACTCTCTAAAACATTCTTTTTTGATGATTGGAAATCTGGAGATTATTTCTGGAAACGATTTTTAGCAGGTGCTTTTGTTGCAATTGTTATGACAGGTTTAGACCAAGACATGATGCAAAAAAATCTTACCTGTAGAAATCTAAAAGATGCTCAAAAGAATATGTTTTGGTTTACTATAGTCTTGGTAATCGTTAACTTTTTCTTTTTAGCTTTAGGGGTTTTGTTAACAGATTATGCTCAAAAAAACGGAATTGATGCACACAAAGACAACTTATTTCCAATAATTGCCACCAAAGGTACACTAGGTTTAGCTACAGCAATTTTCTTTTTACTAGGATTAATTGCTGCAGCATATTCAAGTGCAGACTCAGCTTTAACCTCTTTAACCACATCTTTTAGTATAGATATTTTAGAAATTGATAAAAAGAAAAACAGCGCAGATCAAGAAAAAATTAGAAAAAAAATACATGTCCTATTTTCGTTTATTTTAATTGGCACCATTTTAGTATTCAAATATTTTATCGCAGATGAAAGTGTAATTGCTAAAATATTTACGTTTGCAAACTACACTTATGGCCCTCTTTTAGGTCTTTATGCTTTTGGGCTATTTACTAAACTAAAATTAACAGACAAATGGGTTCCTTTTATTTGTTTAATATCACCAGTTATTACCTTCTTATTAAACTCATTTTGCCTACAAATTTTTAATTTTGACTTTGGTTTTGCACTACTGATTATTAACGGTTTAGTAACTTTTTCAGGACTTTATTTCATAAAAAAAAGTCAATAATCTAGCAACAACTGTATTAATTAAACATTATTACAAAAAATAATTATCAGGTGTTTAAAATTTATTTTTTACAAAAACACATCTTTTTTATAGTAAAATTATAATAATTTCTATTTATATGTTAAATTTGTATGCTTATAGACTGTTAATTAGTTTATTTGAAACCCCTCTTCAATAAATTTCCCTCATTTAATTTTATAAGCAAAAAACGTTAGACTCTAGTTATCGAAATAAAACTGCAGTTAAACGAAAATATTGACCCCTAAGACCAAAACCCCATAGTTTTGTTCTTGATAGTAAAGTTGTTAACCCTAATAAAACACTTTTTCCATGAAGAAAAAAGTACACCTAAAATCGCAATGCTCACAAATTTTATTAGTGAGTAAAATTTCAAATCAATCTTATAATCAATCTAATTTAGATTTTAACCAGAATATACTGTAAAGTTATTTTGTTAAGTTTTTGATCTGTTTTGCTACCCACAAGACTTCTATAAAACTTAAATCTAATCAACAATTATCCCTAAGTCCAAAACCTCTAAGTCTTGTTCCCAGGAGTATAAAAGTTGTAACCCTAATTATAAACTTTTTCACGCCATGAAAAAAATTACACACAACCAAACCCTATGGTTTACCCTTTTATCAAGCATTAAAAGTGTAAACGTACACAAATTATCTACACTACTTTTAGTAGTTTTTTTGAGTTCAGTTCATTTTGAATCGCAAGCTCAAAATAATACAGCTAATGATAGCAATGGTAAAGTAAGTATTAGACAAAATAGCGGTACAAGTGCAAAATCATCAGCAAAAACAAGTTATGAAGATTTTACAAATTTTAACGCTTATAAAACTACCACTGATACTAATGTTTGTTCTCCAGAAAGTTCTCTTATAATTACAGAACAGAGTTCTTGGGGTATTTCTAGGTCTACAATCAACAACAGTGGTTTACCTTCTTTTTGTTTAAGTTTGTATGATGAAGCTCCAAAAGAAGACGATATCTTTAATACAACATTAACGCCTGCTTCAGATATAAGTTTTAACAATAGTAATTATAACAATTCACAAATTATAGATAAAGTTCAAAGAACTTTATCTATAAA
>CAXBAC010000222.1:0-4590 GCA_963973485.1 uncultured Polaribacter sp.
TTGTACGTCTGCCCACTCTACAATATCAAACCTTTGAATGGCTATAAAGTTAGCAGTAATAAAAACTTTTTTTACAAAAGGTAAATAAAATAACTGTTGTGCTAAAGGAGAGTTTTTAGCTTCATCTATATTCGAAAACTCGTAGCTACCACCATTAATTAAAACTTTGGTGCTGTTAAATTTAAGTATGGTGTTATTAGTAGTTTCTTGAATGGTAATTTTAGTCTCTTGCATATATCTTGATTAAAGATGCAAAATTAAGTTAAAAAACTTAATTTAAATAAAAAAGACCCTGCATTTATTAAAAAATACAAGGCCAATGTTGGAGGTTTTTTTTATTATAAACTAATTGATACTGATGCTGTAAACACTTTATTGTCTAAAGTTAAATTTGCTGGATTTACATTAAAACCTGCATAAAAATTATAAGGCGCTGTTCTGTTGCTATCGCTATAAGAAAGGTCTACTTTAAAGTTTCCAAAATTATAACCTCCACCAAAAGAATGGCCTTGTAAATCGTCTGTTTCTAATGCTAAAATATCTGGACTTTGCTCAAATCGATATCCAGCTCTTAAACTCAGTCTGTTAAATCTCCACTCTCCACCTATGTTAAAGTTATGGGTGTTTTCAAAATCATTTTGAAAAGATTGATTTTCAGCTGAAAAATCTGAACCAGATAGTTTTATGTTTTTAAAGTTTTTATTGGTATAATCGAAGCTTAATAAACCGCTTTTACCAAAAACAATAGCTGCACTAGCTGTTAATTTACTTGGTGTTTTTAATCTGTAAATAAAACTTTGAGAAGGGAAGAAGCCTCCAAAAGTGTTATCGTAAATTAGGTTACTTTCACTTGCAAAAATTTCGGTATCTCCAAAAAAGCCATCATTGTCAACTATGTTTGTTTCTTCAATAATCTCTGAAAACCAAGTTGGTGTTTGGTAAGATAATCCAATTCTAAAGTTTTGATGTGCTTTGTAAATGAACCCTAGGTTTGCAGAGAAACCTGTACCTGTTGTAAAATTTTCTTGATATAAAAAGGCATCCAATTCGTTGCCATTTGCATCACTATTAAATTCTGATAACGTTGCTTGTTGACTAAAATTTAAATCGTAAAAGTTTAAACCAACACCTACATGAAATTTTTCTTGATGTAAGGCAGAAAAGCCAATATTAAACTCACTAAGCTCGCCTCTGTAACTATTATCAAAACCTTGCCCATCTGCGATGTTGTAATTTAATTTTGGATCATTAGTGTCTAAAGGAAATTCTGTAAATGTTGCAACTCCACTATTACCTTCAGCTACAAAATTGCCATTAAAATCTTTGGTAATTCTGTAGTTAAAACCAAGCGCAAATTTTTTCCAATCCGAATTATTATTGATGTCAAATACTAATACAGCCCCTGCTTGAGATAAATTAATAAATTCATCTTGAGTTGTGATACTATTGTTGTAGTAATTGGCTGTGGTTTCTGAAGTTCTGGTATTAAAAGTACCAGAAAAATTACTGTAGTTAAAAACAGAAAGACCTGCAGGGTTTATATGTATTGATGAAATATCGCCTCCAAGAGCTCCAAATGCGCCACTCATGGCAGTAAATCTTGCAGACCCATTACTATCATCTTGAGAAAATAAAAGACCTAAATCTTGATATCCTAAAACTTGAGAATAAGACGCAATTGATGTTGCGAATAATAGTGCTATTGCTAATAATCGTTTCATATAAAATAATGTCAGTTTTTAATTTCCTCTTCTTGATGAAGAACGTCTGCTTGTAGATCCTGAACTTCGGCTTGATGAACCAGAACTTCTTGTTGAAGAAGACCTACTTCTTGATGATGAAGTCCTTGCAGAAGAAGATCTATTTCTAGAAGATGAACTAGACCTTCTTGCATTAGAGCTTCTGTTTCTAGAAGACGAGCTACCTCTTCTAATTGTAGAGCTGGTTCTTCTGGTAGAAGAATTTCCTCTGATTGTAGATGTTCTTCTTGAAGTACTTCCATTTCTAGAAATAGTACTACTTCTTCTAATTGGTCTAGTTTTAGAAATCCTATTATTACTACTAGATGTTCTTCTACTAGTAGAAGTTATTCTGCTATTAGACCTGTCTCTAGAATAAGAGGTAATACCACTTCTTCTTGTTGTAGTGTTTGCAGCAACTGTATTTCTTCTTCCATATCTAAAATTACCATTTGTATATCTGTAATTTCTATAGCCTAAATGACCAAAGTTTGAATAAAGATGTACATAATTGCTATTAAAGAAAACTCCTGCATAAGGATCTATATATCCCCAAGTTGTAAAGCCACCTCTCCAATTGTCATAGCCCCAATTCAACCCAATTCCTCTTCTCCATCTCCAAGGATTATTAAAGCCCCAGCCCCAGTTATTCCAGCCACCAACAGCCCAACCGTTAAAGCCCCAGTTTCTTCCAAAACCTCCCCAAAAAGGGTTGTTGTTTAAGTTGATGTTTACAATAACATCATTATCTTCTAAACCCCAAGGCTGGCTTGCACTATAATTAATATCTCCATCTATAATTTCTTCATCATCTATTTGGTCATCATAATAATAAGAATCTACATCTGTAAATATTTCATCATCATTAATGTTTTGCAACTCGTCTAATCTTTTTGAGAAATAATTATCTTCATAGTCATTAAATTCTTTTTGAGAAACTACCTTTACTTTCTTTTCTTTATTTATTGGAGTTGAATCTGAATATATGCCATCATCATTATATACACTTTGATATGTACCGCATGAAACTAAAAATAAATTTGCTGTTACAAATAGTACAAGTTGAGTAAGCTTTGTATTCTTATAATGTAGTTTCATAATTGTTTGTATTTTAAGTGTTATGCTTTATTTTTAAAATCATTACTAAAAACTCCTAAATTATAGTAATTTTGCTACCATTAATATATAAGGTGATTTTATAAATAATTATTCACTTTAAAAGTAACAACATTTGTGCCAAAGTTTAAATTATGGGTAAGAAGTTAACGAAAAGAGCAGAGGATTATTCCAAATGGTATAATGAATTAGTTGTAATGGCAAATCTTGCAGAAAATTCTGCTGTTCGAGGTTGTATGGTAATAAAACCCTACGGTTTTGCAATTTGGGAAAAAATGCAAGCAGAATTAGACAGGATGTTTAAAGAAACAGGTCACGAAAATGCTTACTTTCCATTATTTGTACCCAAAAGCTTATTTGAAGCTGAGGAAAAAAATGCAGAAGGTTTTGCAAAAGAGTGTGCAGTTGTAACACATTATAGACTCCAGAATGATCCTGATAACGAAGGAAAGTTAAGAGTAGATCCAGAAGCAAAGTTAGAAGAAGAGTTGGTAGTAAGACCAACCTCTGAAGCTATTATTTGGAATACCTATAAAGGGTGGATTCAGTCATATAGAGATTTACCTCTTTTAATAAATCAATGGGCAAATGTAGTTCGTTGGGAAATGAGAACGCGATTGTTTCTTAGAACAGCAGAGTTTTTATGGCAAGAAGGCCATACTGCTCATGCAACAAAAAATGAAGCATTAAAAGAAGCCCAACAAATGCAAGAAGTGTATGCAGAATTTGCCGAAAACTTTATGGCAATGCCTGTTGTAAAAGGTGTAAAATCTGATAGCGAAAGGTTTGCAGGTGCAGAAGAAACTTATACAATAGAAGCGTTAATGCAAGATGGAAAAGCTTTACAAGCAGGAACAAGTCATTTCTTAGGACAAAATTTTGCGAAAGCATTTGATGTAAAATATACATCTAAAGAAGGGAAACAAGAGCATGTTTGGGCTACATCTTGGGGAGTTTCAACTCGATTAATTGGTGGTTTAATTATGACGCACTCAGATGATAATGGTTTGGTTTTACCTCCAAAATTAGCACCAATACAAGTAGTTATTGTACCTATTTATAAGAGTAATGAGCAACTAGAACAGATATCTGAGAAAGTACAAAGCATCTCTAAAGCTTTAAGAGCTAAAGGAATTTCTGTTAAATATGATGATAGAGATACATATAGGCCAGGAGCAAAGTTTGCCGAATATGAATTAAAAGGAGTGCCAATTAGAATTGCAGTTGGTAGTAGAGATATTGAAAAAGGAACTTTAGAGATTGCTAGAAGAGATACGCTAACAAAAGAAACAGTTCCACAAACTGGTATAGTAAGTTATATAGAAAATCTTTTAGAAGATATACAAACAAATCTTTTTGAAAAAGCCATTTCATATAGAGAAACCAATACAACTGTTGTAAACGATTTTAAAGAATTTAAAAAGGCTATGGAACTTGTGTTTATTAATGCCTCTTATGATTTTAACTGGGATATGCAACAATATGCATTGGCACAAACACCTTTGAATCAATGTATTGCAGTTTCTGAATCTTTACTTTCTGAATTTAAATCAAGTAACAATCTTCAGATTGTAAATGCGATTTATTTAACAGATGGTGAAAACAACGGCATTACAGGTTCTTTCAATTTTGTAAAAGGTAACCCAGAGTCAATACATGATTCTAATAAAGTAGATCGTTTTGAATTGAATAGAGTGTTTGGTTCTTATAATAGTAGAGCTTCATACTTGGTTGA
>CAXBAC010000223.1:0-4565 GCA_963973485.1 uncultured Polaribacter sp.
TACGTATGCATTAAAAGGAATAAAATTGAATGTAGAAGCTAACGATGGCATATCTAAAAGTTTTATCTATCTTAACTTGAGTAATGCATTAGTGCAAAATGGGTTTGCAAAAGAAGCTTCAAAATACATTGAAGAATCTTTAAATTATAATCCTGAAAATCAATATTCTACTTACTTAATAAATTTTATAGATTATGCTAATGATAAAGATTTAAATTCCTTAAGAGAAAAAATGTTTATTGAGTGGCGAAAAGATACAACTCGCGCTGACATCACTCAAGAATTAGCCAAAACGTATTATTTTCAGGAGGATTATGAAAATGCATTGGTTTATTACGAGAAATATATCCATATACTTTCTACTAATAAAATTGACCTGTATCCTGCAGAAAACATAAAAATTGCCTACACTTATAAAAAATTAGGATTTTCTGATAAAGCTGAAAAATATCTTAATAAATATAAAGACTACTTAGAAAAAGATGAGTCAATTTACAGAGAGGCAAGTTTAGCTATGCTTTACCTTTATGAGAATAAACCAGATAAAGCTTTAGATGCTTACAATAAATTTAGCTTACAAAATGGTTTCCAATATTGGATTTTATTGTTTCTTGAAGAAGATCCATTAGTTAAATCTCTTTCTACTCACCCTAAATATGATGAAGTTTTTCAAAAGATAAAAGATAGCTTTTGGGAAAATCATAACCGTTTAAAAAAATCTTTAAAAGAACAAGAACTCATATAATTTATATGATTCAAATTATAGGTTACTATAATATATTAAAACAAGTAAGGTTCCATAAAACAAACTTAAATTTAAAAATACAAAAAGAAAACGTTTTAATCTTCTCAATTCAAATACTTTAGAGTTCCATATTAAAATCAATAAATGAAATGGAACAAAGAAAAATCTAGCAATATCAGTATTCTCAAATACTAAACTCAAGACAATTGAAATGGGAACAAATAGAATTGTCCATAAACTTACATTGTAAATATTTAAAATTAAATGCTCAAAAATATTTTTCTTGAACTTTATGTAAACTAAAGCACTAAAAAGTGTTAGCAATACAATATTCAAAGCTAAAATAGCAAGATGCGAAGAAATACTAACTGTTAATGACAGCCCCAAAAAATTATTAAAAAAAAAGTAATTTATTAATAGCGATAAAGAGGCTATTGTAAAGAATTGAAAAGGTGTAAAATAATACTTTCTAAATCCGTTCCAATAATTTGAAACTATTGTTCTTGGCGCAAAAAGTGCAATTTTTATATTCATAAAAATAGACTTTTCTAATGAAAAAAAACTTTCAAATAAACCCCATAAAATTGTAATACTTGTAACTCTACTATCTTTAAAGTATTGACCACAATTTGAGCAATATTTTTCTCTTATTTCATTAGTGCAGACTGAGCATTTCATATTGATTTTTTTTAATTTGACTGAAATTATTGAGGTTATTCTGTTTTAGAATAACCCCAATAGTAGAAATGATTTTTTACAAATCCAGTTCTAAAGGTTTAACTTTTTCAAATAAATCAGTAACTATATGTTGTTGAGAAACTGGTGTAACTTCTCTGAAATACTTTAGTAAGTCTTCAGTTGTAGGATATCTATCAGTCTGCATTTTTTGTTTTCCATTTTTTGTATTCCAATCTTCTAGAAAACGTTTTAATGCTAAATTTACATTCTCCTCTCCTATCGCTTTTTGAAGTTCATACATGTTGATTGCTCCTTTTGCATAATAGACATAATCTTGATTTTCTACGAGAGCTAGAGAGGGTTCTTTTTTACTTTCTTTTTGTAGACCTTCTTTATATTTATCCATTTGAAGCGCTAAAAATTGTTTCACTTTTTCTTCAGAATACTGTTGCTTTAAAACCATTATTGCTGCATATTGAGATAAGGTTTCTAAAACCATCAATTGTCCTTGTACATTCGCAGCTTCCACTTGCATACCAAACCATTGGTGAGCTACTTCATGCGCAGTCACATAAAAAGCCATATCAACATCTATTTCGTCATCTATATCTAACACAAATCCAATAGATTCTGAAAATGGAATCGTTCCAGGAAACGATTGCGCAAATGTTGCATAACGTGGAAACTCCATAATACGCAGTTGCTGGTATTGATAAGGACTGAAGTTGTTACTATAATAATCTAAGGATGCTTTCATAGACCTCATCATTCTATCGATGTTATACTCATGTCCTTTTTGATAATAAATTTCAAGGTCAACAGGCTCAGTAATTCCTTTATTGCTTGTCATCCATTTGTCTTTTTAATTTCATAGTCAGCAGAAACTATGGCATAAAAATTAATAATAGGTGAAGTTGTTTTATAATGAAAATAATTACGATTATTACTTGTCCATTTTCTAATTAAATCTCCAGGAACCAAAGCTGTTTGATCTTTGGATGTACCAATAATCATTTCAAAATGAATACCATCAGAATCACCACCAGATCTTGCATTGACTAATTCTTTTGGGTCATCTATTATAGCTTTTTTAGATCTACTTGATAAGTTATGATCTCTTCGTTCATCTTCATCTTGAAGTTCATATTTTTTATTGTAACCCAAGGTTGGAAACTGTTCGTTATTGAAAAATGTACCATTGTAAACAATGTTACTATTAGAATTTCCTTGCTCAAAGCCTTTGGTTGTAAAACTTTGCTTAAAATACATTTTTACAGAATCACCAGGTTGTAAAGCGTTCTTAAGGTTAAAAATTGAATAATCAAACTTTTTGTATTGATTATTTGTTGTAAAACCACCTTCAAAAGAGATACTGTCTATAGTAACATTTTCTTCCAAAAGTTTTTGAATATGGATGGATTTTATGTTTTCAATGGATGTATTTTTTAACATATAATACCCTTCTATTGTGTAATCTCGTTTGGAAGGATACAGCTCTAATTGTAAGTTTACGTCAACTATTTTTGGTTGTGCTATGTATTCAAATTGCTTCAATTCTTTTTCATACGCTACTCTGAATTCAGTAGCTTCAGCATTGCTCCAATATTCATTTAAAATATTTGTATTATAAAATATAAACCCTCCAATAATGATAAAAGCAAAAAGTATGATATCAGTAATTTTTATAAGCGGTTTGCTAAACTTATACTTCGCAATTTTTATTCGTTTTAATAAATTTGTTTCATTTCCTCTAACAGAGATTAAAGATCCTATAATTAATAAAAGGATTCCGAAAAGAAACCAATATAATTTAATGATTAAATAGGGTTGTAAAAAATGCCCATAACCATTCATATCTGAATAAGCGCCTAAGGAACTTCCTCCAAAAAAGTGTAAATCATGATCAAACCCTAATACAGCTATAGTTACATTTAAAATACTAAATACAATCAATGAAATGATACCAACAAACTTATTATTCACTAAAGATTGAATAAAAAATGCTAAGCAAGTAAAAATGGATAAAACTGGTAGAATTTCTAAAAAGAATCCATTAAAATAGACCTGGAATTCATAGTTATAATAGCCACTTAGCGTTTGGAATACTATCCCAGAACTAATTAAAGCAAGTATTAATACGATATAAATTAAATTTAATCCAATAAACTTTCCAGCTAACCTTACAAAACTTGACATTGGTGTAGCATCATAAATTAAATTCAACTTCGCACCTCTTTCTTTCCACACCAATTCTCCTGAATAAAAAACAAGGATGATGATAAAGAAAAAATAAGACGTTTCTTGAAGTTCCTCAACTATAAAATAGGTTGCAGGATAACTATCAACTCCATATACAGTTCCAAGATTTACAGAGTTCACTAAGATGATAATCATTCCGCAAATAACAATTCCCCAAAATGATGGCTGCTTGCAAATACTTATAAAATAAAACCACGAAAACTCTTTTAACTGTGTCCATTTAGATCGCAAACCATATTGTTTTTTAGCTTTAGGGATTTCTATATCACTATGCACATTAGCACTTTTAGTTATTAATTTTTGAACTTGTTTTCGCTTTGATTTCTTTTCTTTAACCAGATTAAAGTTGAACTTTTTATACCCATAGATTAATGCGAATATTCCTAAAACAACCCAAAATAATTTATTATATAACATTGCACCAATAAAAGGAAGTTCTTGAGTGCTCTTTTCTAAAACCGACCAAGATTTTGTAATATAACTTGTTGTCGTTAATGAAAATGGATCAAAAATAGCTTGCCAGAAATCATTAGTAATTGCTTTGGTTAACAAAAACACTACAAACAAAATAACACCCTGAGTATATACAACTATTAAATTTCTAGTTAAAGCTCCTGTTACAAAAAACAATGCTGCACCAAAAAACAACGTTGGTAACGTTACCATTAGAAAGGTTTTTATGTAAACAAATGCATTAAAAGCCGATTGCTCATCTGGACTAATCCAAGGCATAAATTCACCCAACATCATACCCAAAATAATTCCTGTAAATACAAACAGTAAAACAGTAAATGCCCCTAAAAACCTACCTAGTAAATAATCTCTTTTTTTGATAGGTGTAGAAAACAGTAGTGCTTCCATCTCGTACTCAAAATCGCGCAAC
>CAXBAC010000224.1:0-4522 GCA_963973485.1 uncultured Polaribacter sp.
TAATTTAATAACAAACAATTATGTTATTAAAACCAAAAATCGTGGCAAATATAGCTTCATTATTTTTAAGAATGCAATAAAAAACGTCTCAAATTTAAATAGTGTCACTACTTTTGTAAAAATGTTATTTTATAAAAAAATCAATTGTAATGAACCTGTTTTCTCCTATTTATCAAAAAAAAACGTATGTATTGATTCTTTTTTCTTTTCTGATGATTTTATTTTCGTGTAAAAAAGAAAAACAAACTAACTCAGAAACCACATATAATAGCAAAATTAGATATGCAAAAGGATTTGATATTGTAATTGAAAATGGGGTTAAAAAATTAATTGTGAAATCTGCTTATAAAGGTTCATCAGAAAACTTTGAGTATATTATCAAAAACAAAAAAAACAGCAATAATTCTAAAATCTTTAAATCAATCATTAATACTCCAGTTGATCGTATTGTGGTTACATCTACTACTCATATTCCTATGGTTGAATTATTAAATGAAGAAAACTCAATTATTGGATTTCCATATTCTAAGTACGTATCTTCTAGCAAAACAAGAGCATTAATTGATGGTGGAAAAATAACAGAAATTGGTAAAGAAAGTTCTTTAAATACAGAAATATTACTTGATTTAAAACCTGAATTGGTAGTTGGCTATAGTGTTTCAACAGCAGATAAATCATTAACAACTCTTAAAAAAGCAGGTTTAAATGTAATTTATAATGGAGATTGGTTGGAGGAAACACCTTTAGGAAGAGCTGAATGGATACAATTTTTTGGAGTGCTTTTTAATAAAGAAAAACAAGCAGATAGTATTTTTAAAGTTATTGAACAAAACTACCTTTCAGCAAAAAAATTAGCGCAACAATCTTCTAAAAAGCCAACAGTTTTATCTGGAGCAATTATGAGTAAAGATATTTGGAATTTACCTGGAGGAGAAAGTTTTGTTGCACAGTTCTTAAAAGATGCTAACTTAAATTATTTATGGCAAAATACTAAAGGCAAAGGAAGTTTGTCTTTGAGTTTTGAAAGTGTTTTTGATAAAGGCGCAAATGCTGATTTTTGGATAGCTCCTGGTTATTTTGCATCAAAAGAGCAACTTTTACAAAGCAATAATTTGTATGGCAATTTTAATGCCTTTAAAAATGATAATATATATACTCCATCTACAAAGAAAGGAAAAAGTGGTGGTGTAATTTATTATGAATTAGCGCCAACAAGACCAGATCTAGTTTTAAAAGACCTAATTAAAATTACTAATCCTAATGTTTTACCTGATTATAAATTGACTTTTTTTGAAAGAATGAAGTAACTAATTTTTGTTTGTTCGATTTAAAAAAAAATAAAAATAATTTTTATTCTCATTTTGATTTGCTCTCATATATAAAAACAAAGGAAATGTAAATGCAACAGCTACTAAAAAAGTTAACGGAATTAACACCCACCAATATTTAATTTTAAACGTAAAGATTCTGGAATTAAAAAAGCAAAAAAAGTTAGGCAAACTACTGTTAAGTCTGCTCCAAAAGACTTACCAGCAAAATTCTGTTATGCATCTTGAAAAAAACTAATTAAAGTAGCATTTTCTACAGTATTAAAATACTGAATATTATAGTACCAAGTATAGCAAACACCTAATATTGACAGCAATAAATAAAAGTGTTTAATCTTCAATATTAAAATAATTTGGTTTGATTTTCATCGTCTTTCTTTTTCTGTTCTGCTTTCTTTTTAGCTATAGATTTTTGTAGTGCAATTTTAGCTTTTTCTTCTGCAGATAACTCTTCTGCGGCTGATTTTTCAACTATTGGTTCATCATTTTCAATAGGCAATTTATCTTCTAAAACTTCTTCTTCAACAACCTCTATTTCTTCAGAATTATTTTCTTTAGGCTCTTCAAAAGGTAAAGGATCTAATAAATTAACATTCTTTATTTTATCTGTTGTTAATTTATTTCCTAAAGCCTTTATACCTTTAACAGCAATAAATTCTTCAAAATTTAATTCTTCGTTTTCTAAACTTCTTTTTGAAAATTGAATTTCAGCAATTGGCCTATAATCAGTAGCAACAATCTCTAATCTGCTTTTTGGATGATCTGAAATAAATTCTTCTTCTTTTTCTGTGGTTTCAATAAGAAAACGTTTTACATAATAACGTTCTTTATCACCATCAAAATAAATAGCAGAAATTGGTTTATTTGGCTTCCATTTTTCCAATACAATCATATCATCTTCAAAATGCATGGCTAAGTCTGGTTTTACAGCTTTTGCTTTTCCTCTTTGAGTTACTATCAATAGTTTATCTTCTGCTCTAAATTCGCCTAAAAGCTCTCCTCTATTATCTACATTTAAACGCTGTACAGCATCATCGAACCAAATTTTACGTGGTTTAAGTGTTGATGCTCCTGCTTCTTTAAATTCAACTTTTTTTATGGCATACTTGGTAATTGTGTTTCCACGAACACCTCTTCCTTTTACTGCTAAATCTGCAAAATCGATATCCCATTTCAGTTTCTTTACACTGCCAACATTTCTAAGATTTATAGATACCACTTCTGCTTCTCCATTTGGATTTGCTGAAAAATAATGCACTAAAGAATCTTTTTTACCATTTGTTAAATCGTATTCTTTATCTCTAGTAACAGAAGTAACATTAAAGCGTTTCATGTAACTTGGCCCACTTTTACCATCCCTATACATCATGTTGTACACTGTACGTTTGTCTTTCTTTTTAAATACAGCAACGTGAATAATATCTTTACCTACAAAAGTTTTAGCATCTATTTTGGTTACAGACATTACTCCATCTTTTCTGAAGATAATAATATCATCAATATCAGAACAATCTGTTACAAACTCATTTTTTTTAAGTGATGTACCTATAAAACCTTCTGCTCTATTTACGTAAAGTTTGGTGTTGTTCATAGCTACTTTGGAAGCTACAATATCATCAAAAATTCGAATTTCTGTTTTACGTTCTTTTCCTTTTCCATAGGTATCTTTAAGACGTTTAAAATAATCGATAGCAAACTCGATTAAATTGGCCAAATTATTTTTTACAACTGCAATTTTGTCCTCTAAACTCTCTATAAACTGCTTTGCTTTATCAATATCAAATTTTGATATTTTTTTAATACGTATTTCTGTTAAACGCACAATATCTTCTTCTGTAATTGCACGTTTTAAATGTTTGATATGAGGTTGTAAACCTTTATCAATAGCTTTAATTACACCTTCCCAAGTTTCTTCATCTTCAATATCTCTATAGATTCTGTTTTCTATAAAAATTCGCTCTAAAGATGAAAAATGCCATTGTTCTTCGAGTTCATTAAGCTGAATTTCGAGTTCTTTTTTAAGCAATTCTACTGTTAAATCTGTAGAGTGTTTTAACATTTCTGACACACCAACAAAAACAGGTTTATTATCTTCAATTGTACATGCCAAAGGTGATATTGAAGTTTCACAATTGGTAAACGCATATAAAGCGTCTATAGATTTATCTGGAGACACATTTGGTGGTAAATGCACTAAAATTTCGACTTCTGCAGCTGTATTGTCTTCAATTTTTTTAATCTTGATTTTACCCTTATCATTCGCTTTAAGAATACTATCAATTAAAGATGATGTGGTTGTTCCAAAAGGAATCTCATTAATAACTAAGGTTTTCTTATCTAATTGAGAAATTTTGGCTCTAATTCTTACTTTTCCTCCTCTTTTTCCATCTTTATAACCCGTAAAATCTGCAATTCCGCCAGTTAAAAAATCAGGTACAATTTTAAAACTTCGTCCTTTTAAGTATTTTATTGAAGCATCAATCAACTCTAAAAAGTTGTGTGGCAATATTTTAGTTGATAAACCAACTGCAATACCTTCTGCACCTTGAGCTAATAATAGTGGGAATTTTACAGGTAAATCAATAGGTTCTTTACGTCTTCCATCATAAGACAATTTCCATTCTGTAGTTTTAGGATTAAAAACAACGTCTAAGGCAAATTTAGACAAACGTGCTTCTATATATCTTGATGCTGCAGCTCTATCTCCTGTTAAGATATTACCCCAGTTTCCTTGCATATCTATAAGCAATTCTTTTTGTCCCATTTGCACCATTGCATCTGCAATAGAGGCATCTCCATGTGGATGATATTGCATGGTATGCCCAACAATGTTGGCTACTTTGTTATAGCGTCCATCATCCAAATCTTTCATAGAATGCATAATTCTACGTTGCACAGGTTTTAACCCATCTTCTAAAGATGGTACTGCCCTTTCTAAAATTACGTAAGAAGCATAATCTAGAAACCACTCTTTATACATTCCTGTAACTTTAGTGATGGTTTCTTCTTGAGGTAATTCTAATCCATCAAGCTGATTTTCTAATTCTTCTTTGTGTTCGTTTTCGTTAATTTCTTCGCTCATTTTCTATACTTCCTCTTCTACGTAATCCAATTCAACTTTTAAATTCTCGATAATAAACTTCTGTCTGTCAGGTGTATTTTTACCCATATAAAATTGCAACATCTGTTCTATA
>CAXBAC010000225.1:0-4502 GCA_963973485.1 uncultured Polaribacter sp.
ATGATAAAGCAGAATTTAATGACAGTTCAATTTCTGATGCAGAGACAGACGCTTCAAGTTTCGATTTTGGTCTTAATTTAGGCTTTGGATATAATATCAATTCTAATTTATTTGTGCAAGCACGATACAATTATGGTATTACAACAGTTGTTGAAAATCCTGACATAAAAAATAGTGTATTTCAGCTTTCATTGGGATACAAGCTTTAGGTTATACCAAATCTAAACTAAAAAGACACCTTAAAGTTAAGGTGTCTTTTTGGTTTAACGATTTCACCCTATAACAAATAGGCATAAAATAAACACATAAACTTAAAAGATTGATAAAACCAGTAGGTAATACCATATATCATTTATTACTAGTTCTAGCCTACTTACTTAAATCCTTGCGAAATCTCTATTCTTTTTTTTATTTACTAAATTACAAGCTAAACCTGGTAACGTATCTTAAACAAATAGATGTATACAATTAAAAACGCAAACTTATGAAAGCAATAAAATATCCGAAATCATTTTCACACATTGGAATTACTGTTCCTGATATTCATAAAGCTGTAAAATTCTATGAAGAAATTATGGGATGGTATGTAATTATGAAACCATCACCAGTTAAAAAAGAACGTGATACTGCAATTGGACAAATGTGTATTGATGTATTTGGAGAAGATTGGGAGGAATTTGAAATTGCCCATATGTCAACATCTGACGGAATTGGAATTGAGCTTTTTTCTTTTCCTCATGGAAAAAAAGAAGCACCTGAATTTAATCCATTTCATACAGGTCTATTTCACTTTTGTGTTCAAGACCCAGATATAGAAAATCTAACTAAAAAAATAGTTGAGGCAGGTGGAAAACAAAGAATGCCGATAAGAGAATATTATCCAAATGAAAAACCCTATAAAATGGTATATGTAGAAGACCCATTTGGTATCGTATTTGAAATATATACGCATAGCTACGAATTAACATATTCGTCAGGAGCGTATCAAGAATAAAAACTACATACAATAATGGTTATAAGTAGTGGCTCCGATCTCGCCTACTTTAAAAATCATGGAAACAACGCATCACCAAAATTGAATTGCTGTGCAAAAGGTACTTTTTCTAAAATACTTGGAATATTACTCGGTTTTTTGATGATTTATAGAGATTGGCTTTAAGAAGAAAGTAATTTTTAGCTTCTTTTAAGAATAATGCCGGTTATTTTACAAAGATGCTACGGATAATGAAAAAACGTTTATCCCTTAAATTTTTCTTAAAAACTATTTTTATGAGTACATAAGAAATTACCTTCTATGTAAAAAAACTACACATAATACTTTAGAAATAAAATATTACTTTTGTAATAATATATAAATTTAACTTTGACAAAAACTAAAAATAGCATAAGTATTGAGGATTTTGATGGTAAAAACTATCAAATAAGACTTGTAGAACAAGAAGATAAAGCAGTAATAACTCACTATTTGCATAATGTTCACAATGGAGTTTCTGAACATTACAAAAATGATGCTCTGAAGGTTCTAAAAAACTTTGTAAAATATAAGCAAGAAGAAAAAAATTCAATTGTCGAAGAAGAAGCTCTACAGCAATTACTTTTTGAAGTTGAAAACGTACCATTTCCAACTCCTGAAAACTATAATTTTAAATTTATAGATTTATTTGCTGGAATTGGTGGATTTAGATTAGCATTACAAAACATTGGAGGAAAGTGTGTTTATACAAGCGAATGGGAAAATGCTGCTAAAAAAACTTATAGAGAAAATTTTGGAGAAATACCGTTTGGAGATATAAGTACAAAAAATTACATTCCTAAAGAATTTGATGTTTTATGTGCTGGTTTCCCTTGTCAAGCATTTTCAATTGCTGGAAATAGAAAAGGATTTGCTGATACAAGAGGAACTTTATTTTTTGATGTAGAAAAAATTATAGAAAAACACAGACCTAAAGTTGTTTTCCTTGAGAATGTAAAAAACTTAGTTTCTCACGACAAAGGAAATACGTTTAAAACAATCATTGAAGTTTTAGAACAAAAATTAGGATATAAAACTTATAACTCTGTTTTAAATTCTATGACACACGCAAATATTCCACAAAATAGAGAACGAATTTTTATTGTTGCTTTTGACCCTAATCAAGTTGAAAATCATTCTAATTTTAAGTTTCCAGAAAAAATAGAACTAACAAAAAACATTTACGATATTTTAGAAAAAGGAAAGCAAGAAGAAAAGTATTACTATTCAAAAGATCACAAATACTATCCTGAGTTAAAAAAGACAATGACTTCAAGAGACACTGTTTATCAATGGAGAAGAGTTTATGTTAGAGAAAACAAAAGTAACGTATGCCCTACTCTAACTGCAAATATGGGAACTGGAGGACATAATGTTCCTTTAATAAAAGACAATTATGGAATTAGAAAGTTAACACCAAGAGAATGTTTTTCTTTTCAAGGTTATCCACAAGAATATATCATACCAAACCTTGCAAATAGCAAATTATATATGCAAGCAGGAAATTCTGTTACTACAACTTTAATAGAAAGAATTGCGAACGAAATAATGACAGTTTTATGAAATCATTCGCAGAAATTGATATTGAAAACAATGGTGACTACTTAAATTTACTTTCAGCTGTTTCTAAATTATCAGGACTTTTTAGTGATAGCGCGATTCCATTGATTAATTATAGAGTTGCTGAAAACATATTTTGCAGAAGTTTTGGAGCCAACAATCTATCACGTTCAGATACTGCATTTGATGCAGATTATAACTCTGTTGGGATTGGTTTAAAAACTTTCATTTCAAAAAACGACAATAGTACCGAAAAAGTTGCTGAGTTTAATAGTTTATCTCGTGATCTAAAAAATTATAAAGGTAAAGAACTTGCTTTAAAACTTGGAGAATATCGAAATGAACGAATTGATTTAGCTAACAGAGTTTATAATATTAAATCTTCACTTTATCATATTGTTGCAAGACGGGAAAAAGAATTATTACTTTTTGAAACAGATTATAATCAGATTGATATTTCAAATATTAATTCTGTAAAAAGTAACAAAGCAAATTTACAATTTGAAGATGGGCATAATTTTTATTCTTTCAATTACTCAAAAAACACTTTATTTAGAAAGTTTATAATACCGCAGAATGCTTTTCGTTTACCTGTAGATATAATTGATGACCCTTATAGTTTAATACTTGATTTATTTTCAAATAATGAATTTAAATCCGCAACTGATAAATTAATAAAAGGAAAAAGCTATATAATTTTGCCTCTCTACGGAATTAAGAAGAATGAAAAATTTGTTTTTGAAAAAAGTGGATTAAATCAATGGAATGCAGGTGGTAGAAAAAGAGATTTTGGTGAAATCTACATTCCAATACCGATAAAGATTCATAAAGAATTTCCTGATTTTTTCCCAGAAAGAGATACACATTTCAATTTACAAATTCCAACAGGAAAAGTTTTTGAAGCAAAAGTTTGCCAAGAAAAATCTAAGGCATTAATGACAAATCCTAATAAAGCATTATCTGATTGGCTACTAAGAAAAATATTACAATTAAAAGATGGAGAATTAGCAACAATTGAAAAATTAGATAAATTAGGATTTGATAGTGTAATCATAATGAAAAATGAAAAATCTGAATTTAAAATTGACATAATGAAAACCAATTCTTATGATAAATTTTGGGAATAAATAAAAAAGCACAGTAGTTAACAATCTATTTAAAATGCAGCTATTTTGTGATTGTTTTTAATGAAGTGAAAAACCGTAACTTATAGTATTTTCACACGCTACGTTTCATATTACTAATCGTTATTTTCAATACCCCTTTAAATCATTTTTGCCTTTTTATTGTTTGTACCAAATGCCTAAAAATTGGTAAGTTTCTTTGGATATTATGAAAACAACGCATCACCAAAATTGAGTTGCTGCGCAAAAGGAACTTCTTCTAAGATACTAGGAATATTACTCGATTTTTTAGTTGAAAACACATCTGTAGATACAGGATAACTTATCAATTCTTGTTTGGTAAAACTGTTTAATACTGCTTTTACCTCACCTGTTTGAGTTGCTTTCAACCACATTTCGTATGCATTAGGATCTAAAATCAACGGCATTCTATAACTGCCTAAAGCATTGGGTGTATTGTGTATGCTTTTAAAAAAATCATTGGCTGTTGTGGTAATAATAGATGCAGTATGTATTATGTTATGCTCTTGTTGCACTTTTGAATAAATGCCTGCAAAAGCAAACAGCTCGTGGTTTTTTTCTTTAAAAAAATACGGAATTTTCTTTTGAATACCCATGGCAGTATGTGGCTCAAAAAAACCGTCTGCATAAATAATACAGCGCTGCTTTTCTATAAACTGACTGTACAAATCACTGGTAAACAAGCGTTCTTTAGTCGCATTTAGTGTGTTGGTTTTAGACAAGAAATCGGTTCTGTAGGTAATGTCGTAATTGGTAGGCAGTACACCCCATTTGGCAAGGTAAAT
>CAXBAC010000226.1:0-4376 GCA_963973485.1 uncultured Polaribacter sp.
AGTACAATAGTAACGTTAAAAACCTTGAAAAGGAAGAAATAAAAGAGTTAGAAGCAGATGAATAATTCCTTTAAACCAATACCATTATTATTCACTCTACTTTTATTACAAGTGTTTGTTTTAAATAATGTTCTATTTTTAGGTTATATAAACCCATACATATATATTGCATTTGTATTTTTATACCCTCTAAAAGAAAATAGATTCGCCTTTTTACTGTATAGTTTTTTATTAGGGCTTATTATAGATTTTTTCTCTGATTCAGGAGGTATACATGCTTTTTCAACTTTATTGATTGCTTATATAAGATTATTTTTTATTAGACTTTATTTTAGAAAAGTAGCTGCAGACTATCCTTTTTTTAGTTTAAAATCAGAGTCTTTTGGTAAAGTATTTAACTATACTGTCACTTTAACATTAATTCATCACTTTACCTATTTTACTTTTGCTAATTTTAGTCTAGAAAATTTTAATAACGTAATTTTAAATACACTTTTTTCTAGTATTTTTACGTTACTATTGTACTTTTTAGGAACATATATATTTAGTAAAACAAAATAATGCAGAAAAGTTTTTTACTTTATTTTTTAATTACCATTACTGGTATTATTTTTATTGGAAGATTATTTCAGCTACAAGTAATTAAAAGCGAAAATTACGATCCTATTCATAATGCTGCAGTAAAAATAGCCTACGACTATCCAGAACGTGGTTATGTTTATGACAGAAATGGAAAACTTTTGGTTGCCAATCAACTCTCTTATGATGTTATGGTTCAGCCAAATCAAGTAAAACCTTTAGATACTCTAGAGTTTTGCAAGTTATTAAAAATTGATAAAAAAGACTTTCTAAGAAGATTTAAAAAAGCCGAAAACTATGCTTCTTACTTACCTTCGGTTTTTTTAAAACAATTGGCTAAAGAAGATTTTGCTTTTCTACAAGAAAAACTACATAAATTCAATGGCTTTTTTATACAAAAAAGAATTATTAGAGATTATCCATTACCAGCAGCTGCAAATGTTTTAGGATATATTGGAGAAGTAAACGAACAAAAAGCAAGAAAAAATAGTTACTATCAGCAAGGAGAGCTTGAAGGTAAAGATGGTATTGAAAGACAATATGAAGATGTTTTAAGAGGAAGAAAAGGAAAAAAATATTTTCATAGAAATAGATTTAATAAAGTAACAGGTTCTTACAAAAATGGTGAAAAAGACACCTTACCAGAAAATGGCAAAGACCTTATGTTAACTCTAGATATTGACTTGCAAATGTATGGGCAAAAGTTAATGAAAGGAAAACGTGGAGGTATTGTTGCTATAGAGCCTTCATCAGGAGAAATTTTAGCATTAATTACTGCGCCTTCTTATGATCCAAATATGTTAGTGGGTAGAAAACGATCTCCGAATTCTTATAAACTTTTTAAATTAGATAGTATTTCAAAACCAACTTTTGATAGAGGTTTACTTGCTGCATATCCTCCAGGGTCTCCTTTTAAGATGATGAACGCTCTAATTGGTTTACAAGAAAACGTAATTAATACACAAACAGCTTTTAGATGTTTTGAAGGGTATAGATATGGAAATAGACCTAATGAATTTATGGGTTGTCATTGCGGAATTTACAACAGCCCAATACAATTAAAAACAGCAATAGCAAGATCATGTAACAGCTACTTTTCTAATACTTATAAAAGAATTGTAGAAAAAGACAAAAATCCTTCAGAAGGTTTAGATAATTGGAATAGACATATTAGTAGTTTTGGGTTAGGAGATTATTTAGGTTATGATCTTCCTGCTGGTGTGCCAGGGTTAATTCCTGATGGTAAATATTATGATAGTAGATATAAATATACTTGGAATGCATCTACCAATATCTCTAACGCAATTGGTCAAGGTGAGGTCCTTACAACTCCAATACAGCTAGCTAACTTTACAGCAGCTATAGCCAATAGAGGTTATTTTTATACGCCACATATCGTAAAAAAAATAGATGATGAATTTATTGATGACGTTAACTACACTCTACCTAAAGAAACTACCATAGATAGTGAGAATTTTGAACCTGTAATAGAAGCGATGCACGAAGTTTTTAAAACTGGAACAGGTAAATTTAGTCAAGTAAAAGGTATTGAAATATGTGGTAAAACAGGTACTGCAGAAAACTTTATTATTTTAGATGGTTTAAAACAACAGTTACAAGATCACTCTATTTTAGTGGCATTTGCCCCAAAAGATAATCCAAAAATTGCACTTGCTGTTTTTGTAGAAAATGGAGGATATGGTTCTACAATTGCTGCTCCAATAACAAGCTTATTAATTGAAAAATACATTAATGGAGAAATCTCACAACGTAACAAGTACATAGAGTCTAATATCCTTAACATGAGCTTACAAGATATCTACAACAAACAACTAGAAAAACCAAAAGAAATTGCGTCAGGAACGAAATAATATATTTGCTGGTGTAGACTGGATTTTAGTTTTTATATATATCATTTTAGTAGGCTTTGGTTGGCTTAATATATATGCTGCTTCTGTTACAGAAGAAGATACTAATTTATTAAGTTTTTCTACAAAGTATGGAAAACAGTTAATTTTCATATGCTTTACAATTCCTTTAATAATAATTATCCTTTTTTTTAACTCAAAATTTTACGAAAAATACGCAAGTGTATTTTATATCATTTCAATACTATCACTCTTATTGCTATTTCCTTTTGGTAAAGAAATAAATGGTGCGAAATCATGGTTTAACTTTGGTGTGTTAGGACTACAACCCTCTGAGTTTGTAAAAGCATGTACAGCTTTAGCAATAGCAAAACTTTTGAGTGATAGACAGTATAATTTTAAATTGATAAAAAATCAGATAAAAGCATTCATCATTGTTTTCTTTCCTGCTTTTTTAATTTTTCTTCAACCAGATGCTGGATCTGCAATAATTTATATTTCATTTTTCTTTGTCTTAAATAGAGAGGGGCTTACATTAAATTACATTCTTTTAGGAACAGGATTTTTAGCTTTATTTTTTCTAACTATTTTTTTTGGGTCAAAATTGATCATAATAGCGTCTTTTATCTTACTAACAATATTGGCAATGTATTTGATTTATAAGGGTGGAAAAAGATTTTTAAGGTTTAATTGGTACAAAATTATTGGTATTTATGCTCTTTTAGGCTTATATATTTTTGGTACAGGATACTTATACCAAAATGTATTACCTGCTCACCAAAAAGACAGATTCGATATTTTATTAGGCAAAAAAGTAGATAACACTGGTATTGGTTACAATTCATATCAATCTGAACTAACCATTAGTTCAGGGGGTATTAATGGAAAAGGTTTTTTAAATGGAAATTTAACTCAAGGTGATTTTGTTCCAGAACAACACACAGATTATATCTTCAGTACTGTAGGAGAAGAGTGGGGATTTATAGGTAGTAGTCTCTTAATAATTTTATTTATGAGCTTACTTTACAGAATAATTTATTTAGCCGAAACGCACACAAATAAGTTTGGTAGAATTTACGGCTATGGTTTGGCTTCAATTCTATTTTTTCACATCGTAGTAAACATAGGTATGGTAATAGGTCTTTTACCCACTGTAGGCATCCCTTTACCTTTTTTTAGCTATGGAGGCTCCTCTCTTTGGGGTTTTACGATATTACTTTTTATTTTTATTAGACTTGATGCTCATAAACATTACGATTTCTAAATCAATTTGATTAGAAATAATTATATACACAAAAAAAGCTCTGAACAAATGTTCAGAGCTTTTATTTTTTTTATTTAGAATCTAATTACAATGCAGCTACGTGCTTTGTTAATTTAGATTTTAAATTAGAAGCTTTATTCTTATGAATAATGTTATTTTTAGATAACTTATCAATCATAGAAATAACATTACTTAACATTCCTTCTGCTTCTTTTTTATCTTCAACAACACGTAAATCTCTAACTGCGTTTCTAGTAGTTTTGTGCTGGTACTTGTTACGTAGTCTTTTAGCTTCGTTACTTCTAATTCTTTTTAATGCTGACTTATGATTTGCCATAACTTAATTTTCTCGTTTTTTATTTAAAACTTTTGTAGTCCGTACGGGAATCGAACCCGTGTTACCAGGATGAAAACCTGGCGTCCTAACCCCTAGACGAACGGACCATAACAATTAATTATTTTATCTCTCAATTGCGGATGCAAATATACAACGTTTTTAAACTTCTGCAAGTTTTTTTTATTTTTTTTTCAAAAAATTAATACGCCTTTGCAAAAAGCACTCTTTTAGTAGATGGCTCTCCTGTTAAAACACATACTCCTTCTTCATTTTTAGCATTATTTGGTATACATCTAATAGTTGCTTTTGTGTATTCTTTTATTCGTTG
>CAXBAC010000227.1:0-4376 GCA_963973485.1 uncultured Polaribacter sp.
AGTATTAAATTAGCTGGGCGAGTGCCTTTGATGAATTGGGGCCATTTTAAAAACATGATAACCAGAACCAGCACCGATATCTGCAATATTATCTGTCGAATTTATATCCATGTTTTTTATGAGTTTAGAAGTGTTTTCTTCTTTTTCACGAGAAGAACGTTCTAACCAATTTATGCCTTCATAACCCATAACATAAGCAATTTCTCTACCCAAATACCATTTTCCTATGCCATTAAAATCACCTTTTTTAAACGTGTAAATTTGAGATGACTTTTCTTTTTCTTGAGATTTAACTGTTAATGAAAAGAAACAAATAATAATCAACATCATACTCTTAAAAAATCTTTTCATTATTTTAGTTTTTTATAGTGATGCTACAAATTCTGAGAATACTTTTTTGTGAAGTTCTAAATCTAAATTTGGTGAAAGTGACGCTCTCACTATATAATCTTTATCTCCTTCTTTTGTAGTACCTTGTGTTGATGTTGCAGGAATTGTCCAATAACATCCTTTTAATTGTCCATAACTTACACAAAATTTACTTTCATTCGGAATTTCTGTAATCATTAAGTTGATGAGCTTTAAATTCAGCTTTCTTTTGTAAGTTTCTTTTTCTTCTGGGGTTGCTCCTTTTGTAGGTAAATCTAATGAAAAAACAGAAGGTGTAAATCCTTGATTAGCTAACTCATCAGAAACAAAATTAATTTTAGCTTCTGGGAGTGTATTTTCTATAAAATGTACAAATTCCCTTGTGTTTTTATAAGCTTCAACAATTCTTTTGTTCATAGAAGGTAATTGCTCTGCTAATATGTTATATTGATGAGTTGTAGCCTCATTATCACAAAGTGTTAAGTGTAACTCAATTTTTTCTATGAGTGATTGTGCTTTTTTGTTAGCAACACAATAGCCTGCAGTACATTTTCCTCCACTAGGAAATTTAGAGCCACTTGCATATGCAATGGTTCTACAATTTGATAAAATTTTACCATCACCTAAAAATTGAAAATTAGGACAAAAAGTTTGATCTAAAATAAAAACAGGATCTGTAGCTAAATCGCCATTTTCTGTTTCACGTTTTTTAGTTAAAACTTCTTTTAGTTTTTCTAAATCTGGAACTTCAACTCTAGGATTTGTAGGTATTTCTGCAATAATATAAGGTATTGCATCTTCTGAAGCTATTTGATTTAAAATACGATCTATGCTAGAAACCATATCATGATTTCCATCTACAGGTAAATCTACAATTTCAACATTTTTATTACATGCAGCAACTCTTCTAGCTTGGTCATTTGTACCTCCATAACAATTTGGAGGTACAATAAATTTAATGGCTTTGTCTTTGAAATTTTCTTGGGCATCATGAACGAGTCCCATCATAATTGCATATTGAATTGATAAACCACTAGAACCAAATAAAGCCTTGCCTGTTGTGCCAGTTACAGTATTTACAAGTGCTTTTACAGTTTCTTTATTAGAGCTGTTTTCTGTTGAACTTACTGAGTTTTGATTCACAAAATCTTGCAAAACTGTTAAAGAATTAGAAGGTGTTAAAGCTACACTTTCTCTTCTTCTTACATGTTGTATTTCAGAAATATAGCTTTTGTTTTTTTCGCCGTTTACTAGCAGGATGCTTCCTAAATTAGCATAAGTGCTAACGTAGAAATCTATTTTAGATTCTAGTTGAAAAGCTGTAAAATCATCATTTTTTGAAATGTATATTGTGCTTCCATTATTTTCGCGGATTTGAGTTGCGTTTTCAATAAAACTCACTTCAAAATTGTAACCATAAACTTGTTTGATGCTATCAAAATTTACGTTATCAAAATCTTTGTCAGAATAATAAATATGAGTTGCTTTATTTGCCAATAAATTTGCTCTTAAAACAGCTAAAATGGGCATAGTTTTGGAAGAAAAACAAATAACATTTTCAGTATTTAAGTTGTTTTGTTTTGCAATTCCCCATTCTAAAACACAAGATAAAGGATGTCCTAAACGAATGTAATCGTAAGCTGTAGGTAAATTTTGTAAAGCTTCATTTGAAGAAATACCTGCAATATACAATTTTTCAATTTCGTTGATAAATTCAGTTTTAGCAAGTTCTTCGTTGTAAATATCTAACCTATGAGTTGTTAAATTCAACCAATCTTTTGGCATGTTGTCTAAAACTTTTTGAATATAGGTAGTAATGTTATGATTTGTCATATTTGTGTATGCGTCTATAAAATTAGTGCTTTAAGGTTAAGAGATTGTAATTGTTATTTTTAACAAAACATCAATTTGTAAACTTAATAAAGCAGTATGAATTATTAATAAATAAGTACAAAACTATATACTTTTAGGTCGAAAACCATAGAAAATAATTACAAATTAAGTAATCTTTTTGCTGCATTAAAAGGTGTCGTTTTTAGGTTTTCTAAATTTTTCATTTCTTGTTTTAAAGCCTCTTTAATTAAAGGATTGTTATAGAAATTATCTTTCAATTGCTGATTTATAGTTGCTAACAACCAATACTTATTTTGCTCGTTTCTTTTGGTATTAAAGTAGCTGTTTTGTTTTGTTAACGAAATGTAATCAGATATCATTTGATCTATTTTTTGAATACCTAAGTTATGTAAAGCACTTGCTGTAAGTACTTTTGGTTGCCATTTGCTATCTTTTAAAGGATATAGATGTAAGGCTCTATTGAATTCTACTTTAGCCAATTTTGCATCTTTTTCATTTCCTCCATCAGCTTTGTTAATAATAATAGCATCTGCCATTTCTATAATTCCTCTTTTTATACCTTGCAATTCATCACCTGCACCAGCTAATTTTAGCAATAGAAAGAAATCAACCATAGAATGAACTACAGTTTCAGACTGCCCAACCCCAACTGTTTCTATGATTATGGTATCAAAACCAGCAGCTTCGCACAAAATAATAGATTCTCTCGTTTTTTGAGCAACACCACCTAAAGAAGTTCCAGAAGGTGATGGTCTTATAAAAGCATTTTTATCGGTAACTAATTGCTCCATTCTAGTTTTATCGCCTAAAATTGAACCTTTGTTTACAGAGCTACTTGGGTCTACAGCTAAAACTGCAACTTTTTTCCCTTTGTTTGTTAAGTGTTTACCAAAAGCTTCAATAAAGGTGCTTTTACCAACTCCAGGAACACCAGTAATACCAATTCTAACCGAGTTGTTTGCATATGGTAAACAGCCCTCTAAGATTTTATTTGCTTTTTTTTGATGATTAGGATTTGTACTTTCAACTAAAGTTATGGCTCTGCTTAAAAATGTAATTTCACCTTTTTTTATTTTGGAGATGAATTCGCTTACAGAATTTTGTTTTGCCCTTTGTAACTTTATTTTTTCAGCACTGCTTAAACTGGTAGTTTCTGATTGCGAAACTCCTTCTTTTTCTTGTAAAGCAGATTGTTTTTTTATCATTTTAAAAGTAAAATGTAAATTTAAAGATAAAAATGTTATAATTTTTGCAACATTGTAAAAAATGCATCGTCTTTAAAGTAAGAATGCAATGATGAAATCAACCAAACAACTACATCAACCTATTATTGATTTGTGTAAAAAAAACAATGCCAAAGCACAAATGCAATTGTACAATTTGTATTGTAATGCAATGCTTAATGTGGCTTACAGATATGTAAAAGATAGGTTTATTGCAGAAGATATTATGCAAAATGCATTTATAAAAGCATTTAAACATATAGATTCTTACAAAAATGAAGTTGCTTTTGGAGCTTGGTTAAAAAGAATTGTAATCAACCAAAGTATTGATTATTTAAAGCAAAAGAAATTAGATTTGGTTGCCATAAATGAAGAAGTAACAACTGTAACTGAAGAAAATAATTGGAATATAGAAACAGAACTTTCTACAGATGAAATTGTTGAAAAAATATATCAATTAAAAGAAAAGTATAAACTGGTTTTATCTCTTTATTTATTAGAGGGTTATGATCATCAAGAAATAGCATCTATTTTAAATATTACTGAAAATACCTCTAGAACACATTTGTTAAGAGGAAAAAAAATATTGAAAGAACAATTAAAACAGTCGAGTTATGCAGCAGGATATTAAAGAAAAACTAAATAATTTTAAAACATCAGAAATTAAATTATCTGATAATCATTCAGCTAAATTTGAAGCATTACTGAATAAAGAAATGCATCAAAAAAAGAACAAAAAGAACACCTTAAAATGGCTTTCTATTGCAGCATCAATAGTTTTACTAGTCAGCTTAACTATACAGTTTTATCCTTCAAAAAATATAGAACAAAATTTAAATAATACTGATAATAGTGCTCCGAAAAAACAAATTACTTTAGGAAATATATCTCCAGAATTTAATATTATAGAAACCTATTATGTAAATAGTA
>CAXBAC010000228.1:0-4358 GCA_963973485.1 uncultured Polaribacter sp.
ACTTTTTTACCCAACAATCCTTTACCAATTGGCGAGTTTACAGAAAGTTTACCATTTCTTACATCAGTTTCAGAATCAGCAACCAACCTGTAAGAAAACTCCATGCCATTAGTAGTATTCTTTATTTTTACGTTAGAGTGTATCAATATTTTTGAAGTATCTAACTGGCTTTCATCTAAAATTCGCGCATTAGATATTACGTTTTTTAGCTTTGCAATTTTAAACTCTAAATGAGATTGTTCTTCTTTTGCTGCATGATATTCTGCATTCTCACTCAAATCTCCTTTATCTCTTGCCTCTGCAATTTCATGAGTAACTCTAGGTCTTTCAACTTGCTCTAAATGATAAAGCTCGTCTTTTAATTTTTTTAATCCTTCAGGAGAATAATATGATATTTCACTCATTTTCTATCAATTTAAATTGTATTGTTATTTTTTACCATAATCATATTTATCAAAATATGATTAAAAATCCCTTTAGGGTAAATTTAAAAATCTCATTGCCTTTTCAGGAATGAGATTAAGTAACAAATGTACAAAATATTTGTAACTTGTCATCGTTTTTACAACAACAGAAATAGAAATATGTTTAAAAAAATTATATTCTTAATTGCTTTTTGTCTTTTTATAAACTGCTCAGATACAACTAATTTAACCAACTGCATTCGTTCTTTTAATGTGAGTGTTGCTACAGATTTAAATAACCCTGGGTTAATTAATGCACAAATACCAGGAGGTTTTGCAATACTTTCTGGTGGTAATAAAGGTATTTTACTTTTTAATAAAAATGGTAGTGATTTTGCTGCTTTCGATTTGTTATGCCCTAGAAACGATTGCAACACACCTATGGTTTTCGAAAATCGATTATTACGTTGCACTTGTGATGAAGGAACTTATAGCGTAGATTTTGGAGGCGCTCCTCAAAAAGAAGGTTTTGAGTGCCCAGCCATTGAATATAGAGTTACAAAAAATGGCTCTGCAATTCGAATCAGTAATTTTTAGTAGCTTCTTATTTTTTAGATGCGTATTTTTGCGTAAACTCAACATAAATTATCGTGAAAAACTATTTTTCTTCAGACTTTAAACTAGGAATTTTAGGTGGTGGTCAATTAGGTAGAATGATTTTGACTGAAACACAAAAATTCGATATTCATACTTCTATTTTAGATGGTAATAAAAATGCACCTTGTGCAGAAATTTGCAATCGTTTTGTAGTAGGAGATTTATTAGACTTTGATGCTGTTTACAATTTTGGTAAAACTGTAGATTTACTAACCATCGAAATTGAAAATGTAAATTTAGATGCCTTAGATCAGTTAGAGGATGAAGGATTAACCATTTACCCAAAACCAAAAGATTTACGAATTATACAAAGTAAAGCTAGGCAGAAAAATTTTTATGTAGATCATCAAATACCTACTGCAGAATTTTCGCATTATGCATATTTGCAAGAGTTGATTCATTCTTACGAAAACAACATTATTGATTTCCCTTTTGTATGGAAAGCAGCACGTTTTGGCTATGATGGAAATGGGGTTAAAATTGTAAGAAACATAGAAGATTTAAACAGTTTACCTAAAGTAGAATGTATTACAGAAAAATTAATTCCGTTTAAAAACGAACTGGCTGTAATAGTAGCTAGAAATGCTGCTGGTGAAACAACTACATATCCTGTTGTAGAAATGGAATTTCATCCAGAAGCTAATCAAGTGGAATATGTAATTTGCCCAGCAAGAATAGATTTTAAAGTGGCTGAAAAAGCAAGAGAAGTTGCTTTAACTGTTGTGAGTAAATTAGATTTTGTAGGCTTATTAGCAGTAGAAATGTTTCAAACAGTAGATGATAAAATTTTGGTAAACGAAGTTGCTCCAAGACCACACAATTCTGGTCATTATTCTATAGAAGCAAGTTATACAAGTCAATTTGAGCAACATTTACGTTCAATTTTAAATTTACCATTAGGAAATACCGAAAGTAAGGTTGCAGGAATTATGGTGAATTTAGTGGGCGAAGAAGGTTTTTCTGGTAGTGTTGTTTATGAAAATTTAAATGATATTTTAAAAATTAACGGAGTTACACCTCATATTTATGGTAAAAAAGAAACACGTCCTTTTCGTAAAATGGGGCATGTTACCATTGTAAATTCAGATATTGATAAAGCCAGAGAAATAGCACAACAAGTAAAAGAAACAATAAGAGTAATTAGCAAATAATTATGGTAGGAATTATAATGGGAAGCGATTCAGATCTTCCAATAATGCAAGAAGCAATAGATATATTAGAAAGTTTTGATATTCAAATTGAAGTAGATATTGTTTCTGCTCATTTACGAGGCATAAAAGTAATTATTGCAGGTGCAGGAGGTGCTGCACATTTACCAGGAATGGTTGCAAGTATGAGTCCTTTGCCAATTATTGGAGTTCCTGTAAAAAGTAGAAATTCTATAGATGGTTGGGATTCTATATTGTCAATCTTACAAATGCCAGGTGGTGTTCCTGTGGCTACTGTGGCTTTAGATGGTGCAAAAAATGCAGGAATTTTAGCTGCTCAAATTATAGGTGCTTCAGACAAATGTGTTTTAGATAAAATTATTGCCTATAAAGAAGGTTTAAAATTAAAAGTTGAAAAAGCCTCTGAAAGCGTAAAAAAATAAAAGAATACAAATTGTAAAAGCCCTTCAAGTATTCGTATTTGAAGGGCTTATAAATTATAAAAAAATGAATCCACTTTTACAAGATTTTAATACAGCTCCTTTTTCTAAAATTTCTAACGAAGACTATAAACCAGCAATAAAAGAAGCAATAGCGATTGCTAAAATAGAAATTGATGCGATAGTTAATACTACAGCTGCTCCAACTTTCGAAAACACTACAGTTGCTTTAGATAATACTGGTGAAAAACTAAACAGAATTACCTCTATTTTTTTTAACCTAAATTCTGCAGAAACAAACGACGCTATCCAAAAAATTGCACAAGAAGTTTCACCTTGGTTAAGTGATTTTAGAAACGACATTACCCTAAATGAAAAATTATTTGCACGAGTAAAAACTGTTTTTGATGATAAAGAAAACTTAGATTTAACTCCAGAGCAACACATGTTACTGAGAAAGCAATACAAAGGTTTTGCTAGAAATGGAGCAAATTTAAGTGATGATAAAAAAACGAAATTAAGAGAAATTGACAGCAAACTTTCTAAATTATCCTTGCAGTTTGGAGAAAATGTATTGGCAGAAACCAATGCTTTCGAAATGCATTTAACAAATGAAGACGATGTTGCTGGTTTACCAGAAAGTGTTAAAGAAGCTGCAAGTCAATTAGCACAAGAGCAAAATAAAGAAGGCTATATTTTTACCTTACATTACCCAAGTTATATTCCTTTTTTAACTTATGCTGATAATAGAGAATTGCGTAAAAAGATGGCAATTGCTGCTGGTAAAAAAGCATTCCAAGACAATGCTTTTAACAACGAAAAGATTGTTTTAGAAATTGTAAAACTTCGTCAAAAACGTGCAAATTTATTAGGATATAAAACGCATGCGCATTTTGTTTTAGAAGAAAGAATGGCTAAAACTCCAGAAAAAGTAATCGAATTTTCGAATAATTTACTAGAAAAAGCTAAACCTGCTGCTAAAAAAGAATTTGAAAACTTAGAAAAATACGCTAAAAAATTAGACGGAATTGATCAACTTCAAAAATGGGATGGAGCATATTATTCAGAAAAGTTAAAGAAAGAATTGTTTGATTTAGATCAAGAAATTTTAAAACCATACTTTAAACTAGAAAACGTAATTGATGGTGTTTTTGAAATTGCAAATCGTTTGTACGATTTAAATTTTGAAGAAGTTTCTACAGTTGATAAATATCATCAAGATGTAAAAACTTATCAAGTAACAGATAATGATGGAAACTTTATTGCTGTTTTTTATGCTGATTATCATCCTAGAAAAGGGAAACGAAATGGTGCTTGGATGACGAGTTACAAATCGCAACAAATTAAAAACGACGTAAACGAAAGACCACACGTTTCTATTGTTTGTAATTTTACAAAACCAACTGCAACAAAACCATCATTATTAACTTTTAATGAGGTTACCACTTTGTTTCACGAATTTGGTCATGCATTGCATGGAATGTTAGCAAACACAACTTACAACAGTTTATCTGGAACCTCTGTTTCTTGGGATTTTGTTGAATTACCAAGTCAGGTTTTAGAAAATTGGTGTTATGAAAAAGAGGCTTTAGAATTGTTTGCAAAACATTATAAAACTGGCGAAATTATTCCAATGAAATATGTAGAAAAGATTAAAGAATCTGCAAGTTTTCATGAAGGCATGCAAACCTTACGTCAATTGAGTTTTG
>CAXBAC010000229.1:0-4326 GCA_963973485.1 uncultured Polaribacter sp.
CAAAATTTGGCTTGTCTGGTGCTGGTTTTCTATAGAAAGTACCAATAATTGGAGATTTTACAGTAATGTATTTATCTTCATCATTACTTGCTGGTTTTGCAGGAGCTGCTGGCTCACTTGCTTGTGGAGCTGCTGCAGCTGGTGCTGGTGCTTGTGCTACCTGTGGCATATTAGCCATAGGTGCTGCTTGTACAATTGTAGTTTCTGTTTTACCAGTACCTGTTTTAATGGTAATTTTTACATCTTCCATTTCTAACTTTACCTCGCTTGCGCCAGATTTTGCTACAAATTTTATAAGATTTTGAATTTCTTTAATATCCATACTTCTTATTGTTTAGTTTATTGTTAAGAATTATACGCCCATTTTAGATAAATAGCTCCCCATGTGAAGCCACCTCCAAAAGCGGCAAAAATTAAATTATCTCCTTTTTTTAATTGATTTTCGTAATCTGCTAATAATAGTGGTAAAGTTGCTGATGTTGTGTTTCCATATCTATGAATATTCATCATAACTTTATCTGAACCTACACCTACTCTATTAGCTGTAGCTTCAATGATTCTTTTATTGGCTTGATGTGGCACTAACCACTGAATATCTTCTTCTGTTAAATTATTTCTAGTTAACATTTTTTCTGAAACATCTGCCATATTAGAAACTGCATACTTAAATACAGTTTTACCTTCTTGATGCACAAAATGTTGCTTGTTTTTTACAGTTTCTTCTGATGGAGGTAGTATTGAACCACCTGCTTCAATTCTTAAAAAGTCTCTTCCAATTCCATCACTTCTTAAGTATTCGTCTTGAAAGCCTAAACCATCTTCTGTTGGTTCAAAAAGCACAGCTCCTGCTCCATCACCAAAAATAATGCATGTGGCTCTATCAGTATAATCAATAATTGAAGACATTTTATCTGCCCCAATTAACAATACTTTTTTATATCTACCTGATTCTATGTAACTAGATGCTGTAGACATACCGTATAAAAAACTTGAACAAGCAGCTTGCAAATCGTAAGAAAAAGCATTGGTTGCACCAATATTTGTAGCCACGTGAGCTGCTGTTGCTGCTACTGGTAAATCTGGAGTTGCAGTTGCAACAATTACCAAATCTATATCTTCTGCTTTAGTGTTAGATTTTTGTAATAAATCTTCTGCAGCTTTAATTGCCATGTAAGAAGTACCTAAACCTTCACCTTTTAATATTCTTCTTTCTTTAATTCCTGTTCTAGAGGTTATCCACTCATCATTGGTATCTACATAGGTTTCTAACTCTTTATTGGTTAGAATGTAATCAGGAACATATTTTCCTACTGCTGAAATTGCTGCAGTGATTTTTGTCATAATTAAGGTTTATTTCTAAAGTTTAGAATAGTCAAAAGTAGTGAAAAATTATGATACTTTTTAAGGTAAAAAACATCAAAAATGAATCATTTTAGGTTAAAAACGTAAAAAAACCCTCAAAATTGAGGGTTTTCTTATTGGTTTAAGAGACCTATTTTCTATAATTCTGCAGCTGCAGATTCTAAAACAACTTGACCTCTGTAGTATAATTTTCCTTCATGCCAATGAGCTCTATGGTATAAATGTGCTTCTCCAGTTGTTGGATCTGTAGCTATTTGCTGTGCAGATGCTTTATAATGTGTTCTCCTTTTATCTCTTCTAGTTTTAGATATTTTTCTTTTAGGATGTGCCATTTTATGTCTTTTTTTCTGTTATTAAATTCTTTAATTTATCCCATCTTGGGTCTGTATTATCTACAGTTTTTTCTTCTTTTATTTGTAATTCTTTTAATTTGTTTAAAGCTTCAGATTCCATTGTGCCGTCTAAAACTTTTGGATGCACTCTTTTGTTAGGAACCGCTAAAACAATCATTTCGTAAATAAATTGCGCTACATTAAATTCGTAAGCTTCATGAGGTAATATTAAAATTTCCTCATTATCATCGTTAAATTCTGGTCCAAATTTTACAACTAATGGTAATTCTGAATCTATTTCTTGATGATACAGCTCATTGGTTACATCACAAGGAACTTCTACTGTACCTTCAGTTGTAAATACCAACTCGAAAAATGTGCTTTTCTTCACAAAATTTAAAGTCACTTTAATAGATGAACTCTCAAACTCATCGTAATTAAATGCTTCAAAGAACTTATTATCAATTGAATAATCAAACTGGTGTTTTCCTTCTTTTAATCCTACAAACTGTATGTTGAATTGTTTTAAGTCTTTCATTGTCAAACATCAATTGAGCGTGCAAAGATACAAAAAAATGTATTTCTGCCATATTTTTATTAAAAAATTAAATTACCCTGTAATTACCTTACTTTTAAAGGGTTTTCTGTTAATTCTTTGTATTCTTTTCTAGATTTATACACTTGTATACCTGTGAATAAAGCTTCTGTAAATGAAGAAGCATTAGCTACATTTTTACCTGCTATTTCATAACCTGTTCCATGATCTGGAGAAGTTCTTACATGACTTAAACCTGCTGTAAAATTAACTCCTTTGCCAAAAGATAATGCTTTAAAAGGCGCTAATCCTTGATCATGATAGGTAGCCAAAACACCATCAAATTGTTTATAGGTTTCAGAACCAAAAAAGCCATCTGCTGCATAAGGTCCAAAAACTAGTTTTCCAGAATCTGCAATTTCAGTAATTGTTGGTTTTATGATATCATCATCTTCTTTACCAATAATCCCTTTATCTCCACAATGTGGGTTTAAAGATAAAACTGCAATTTTTGGTTTATTAATGCCAAAATCTTGTTTTAATGAAGTGTGCATTGTTTCAACCTTACTTTTTATCAATTCTGGAGTAATAGTTTCTGCAACTTTAGAAATAGGAATGTGCCCAGTAATTAAGCCAATTCTTAACTCATCTGTCATTAAAATCATTAAACTTTTACCTTCTAAATTTTCTTCTAAATACTCTGTATGACCAGGTGTTTTAAAGAATTCTGATTGTATATTTTCTTTATTGATTGGTGCTGTTACCAAAACATCAATTTTATTTTCTTTTAAATGCTGTACAGCAGCTTCTAAAGACTTAAACGCAAAATTTCCAGCCTCTTTAGTTACTGTGCCTAATTCTATTTTAACCTCTTCTTTCCAAATATTTAAAATATTTATTTTATTATGATTTATTTGATCTATAGAAGAGATACCATGCACAGGTGTTTCTAGGTTTAATGCTTTTTTATGAAATGAAACTACTTTAGTTGCTCCAAACAAAACTGGCGTACAAAAATCTAACATTCTTTTGTCTTCGAAAGTTTTCAAAATTACCTCAATGCCAATTCCGTTTAAATCTCCAATTGAAATTCCTACGATTATTTTATCAGTTTTATCCATAGTAAACCTTGTAATATGCTTATTTTTGTAGGTACAAAAGTAACTAATTTTTAACGATATGTTTACAGGAATTATAGAAACACTTGGCACAGTAACAAACGTAGTAAAAGAGCAAGAAAATGTACACTTAACTATTAAAAGTGCAATTACAAATGAACTCAAAATAGACCAAAGTGTAGCTCATAATGGTGTTTGTTTAACTGTTGTTGGTATTAAAGATGATGAGTATACTGTAACAGCTATTAAAGAGACTTTAGATAAAACAAATATTGGTAATTTAAATACTACCAATATTGTAAATCTTGAAAGAGCGATGAAGTTAGGTGATAGATTAGATGGACACATTGTACAAGGTCATGTTGATGAAACAGGAATATGTAAAAACATTAAAGATGAAAATGGAAGCACAGTGTATACTTTTGAATACAACTCCAATAAAAATAACGTAACCATAGAAAAAGGCTCTATAACTATAAATGGTGTGAGTTTAACAGTTGTAAATTCTACCAAAACTGGTTTTTCTGTAGCCATAATACCTTACACTTGGGAAAACACAACTTTTAAAACATTACAAATTGGTAATACCGTTAATTTAGAGTTTGATGTAATTGGTAAATACGTTGCTCGTTTAACAAACTTGTAGAATCATTAAATAGTGGCAAAGTCTAGAGTAAAATACTGTGAAATCTGTAAAAAAGATTTCTCTACCATGTATAGAATACAATATAAGCAACCTAAAAAATGGGTTTTTACTTGTGAACAGTGTTTGTTAAATGTTAAAAAAGATAATCCTCTTTACGTTTATGGAGGTACTTGAAAGAAGTAAGTTAAACTTTAGCTTCTTTCTTGTGAAGGAATCGTGTTAATTTCATAGAAAGATCTAACAAAATAATTTTAGCATTACCATTTCTCTCTATATGATACATAGCTTCACTAATTTCTTTCTCAATTTCTAACATGTTTCCTGAATGTACAA
>CAXBAC010000230.1:0-4301 GCA_963973485.1 uncultured Polaribacter sp.
CAGTATCACTAAGCTTTTCAATGTCTTCGAATATGTGTTTAGTTCCATTATTTATCTTCCTTTCCATTTCAACTGGATTTTCTAAAATTTTTGCTGTATTTAGTGAAAATTTACGTTCTTTTCTATATGACATTTTTTGAATATTTTTTCTTGTATTTAATTATAACTCTCCTCTTCTTTCTATTAGTTCTTCCTTTATTTTTTTTGCTCTGTCTTCACTTAAACTATAGTTCCACATAATCCAAATTGCTCCTAGAGCTGTGATTGCTGGTAGAACAATATCTGTAATTCTCATACCCTGTAATGCTTCTGCTGTTTGAGTTGTAGCAGTTGGATCGTAACCAAGAAGTTTTAAAATAACTCCAGAAAAAACCAAAGCAATACCTTGCCCTACTTTTATCATCCACCAATAAATTGCTCCAAAGGTTCCTTCTTTTCTTGGCATGCCATTTTCTAATTCATCTAAATCACATACATCTGCTGTCATACTCATCATTAACGTAAATAAGCATCCCATACCAAAGGCCATCAATGGAATAGGTAAGAAAATCATATAATAATTATCTGGATCAAAACCCCACCATTTTAAAATATAACCAATAACAGAAATACCTGTAGCTAAAATAAAAGCCTTTCTTTTACCCATTTTATTAGCCATATAATTTATAATAGGTATCGCAATAAATGCTGTATAAGCTGCTGTAACTGCTGGAAATAATGCAATCCACCATTTAGAGGCTCCCCAATCTCCGTCAAACATATAAAAGTTGATGATAAAAACACTAAACTCTGCTACTATTTGAAAACCATTAAAAACTAAAAACGTTGCAATACAAAGCTTTACAAATGGTTTGTTTTTAAGAACAATTTTAATACCCTTAAAAATTTTACCCATACTCTGAAAAATAGTTTTAATACTTATTTCTTCTCTTCCTTCCATTTTGCTGTCGTCAATACCTCTATTAAATATGGCTGGTAAAACTCCTAAAACTATGATAATAACACCTGCGTACAAAGCTACTTGTCTTACACCTTCTGGCTGAGTAACAAAAATGTCTGTGTCTGGTATTAAAACGTATAGGAATGGAACAAGCATCCAAGCAAATTGACCAATAGTATTTGCAAAACTCATTAATCTTGTTCTTTCGTTATAATCTGATGTCATTTCGTAACCTAAAGCAATTAAAGGCGTAGAAAATATAGTGTTTCCGAAGATTAATAAAATGGAAAAAATAAGTAAATACCAAAAATTATACATCTCTGAACTGGTATCATGTACTTGCCACAACACAATAAAAATTAATCCTGATAAAATTGCCCCAAGAAAAATATAAGGTCTTCTTCTTCCGTATTTAGAGCTTGTATTATCTGATATATACCCCATTACAGGATCTGTAATTGCATCAAATAAACGAGGAATACCTACAATTAAACCAGCTAAAACAGTATCCATTCCAAAACCATCTGCAGATTTAAGGATTACAACAAATACACCTAATATACCTGGAATTAAATTGTTTACTAAATGCCCTGCTCCAAAAGCAGCTTTTTGACCTAAAGGTACTTTTCCTCTAGAAATTTTTACGGGTTGCGTAGACATATAATTTTTTTATTTAATTAATATTATTTGAAATTATTATAGTTTGTAAGGCCTGTGCTTTTATTTTAAATTTCACTGTTTTTCCTTCCAAATTTAGTTCTATATTTTTAGGAGTTTCTTTTTCATTAAATACAACTACTGCAATAGAATCATCAGTATTTTTTGCAGCTGTTATCATTAAGTCTTTATCAGAATTATTAATTTCTATAACTTTGGCTTCTGGTCTAATAAATCTAGAAAAATGAGCCATTGTATAATATAAAGGTGTAAAATACACTTCATCTGTATCTGGGTTTACAATAACTGGAGCAATACACCAATTTTTAAACCAATTAGGGCCACCTTTTGTGTCTAAAACCATATTCCAGTCTATCCAACCATCAACATAATTATTTAAACACCCAATAATATCTCTAGCATATCTGTTTACAGGTGCATACTTTGGATGCATGTGTTTGTCTTCTTCTGGAGCCCAAGTATAACCCCAATCTGTGGCTTCTTTTTTCCAATACCAAGCATCATCTTTCCAAACTGGAACCTCAGCATCTATACAAGCTTCTGATTGAATTAAATATTTATTTGGTGTTTTTTGATGCGCATATTGTAATTCTTCTGGATAATAATGAAATGTACTTGCATACCAATGAATGGCAGTACCATCAAAATATTTTGAGGTTTCTTCATTTTTAAATTGCGAATCTACCCATTCTTTTAAGTGTTCTCTGTTTTGGTCATAGCCTAATATTTTAACATCAGGATAATCACCTTTTAACTGTGGGCCAAGATGATTTTGTACAAAATTGGTCATTTCATCAGGAGTATAATGCATACTTTCCCAATTATTACCATTTCCTAAAGGTTCATTCTCTACTGTAAAGCCCCAAATATCTATTCCTTCATTTTTATAAGCTGTAACGTATTTTGAGAAAAACAAAGCCCAAGTATCATAATATTCTGGTAATAACTTTCCTCCAACCCAATCTTTATTGTCTTTCATCCAAGGAGAGGCTGTCCAAGGAGAAGAAAGAATTTTAAATCCATCTTTAGATACTTTCATTGCATCTTTTATCATTGGAATGATATCATCCATATCTTCTTCTATTGTAAAGTTTTTCAACTCTATATCATCAGGAACTGGAGCATATGAGTATTGACCAAGAGAAAAATCACTAGAGTTCATGTGGGTTCTTGTTAAGGAGTATTTAGCTCCAGATTCACCAAAATAAGCCTCTATAATTGAATCTCTATTTTTTTTACTTAATTGATTTAATAAATATGCAGAAGCTTCTGTAAAAGAACCCCCAAAACCAGTAATGATTTGTTTTTGTTGATTTGGTAAAAGCTTAATTTTTATAAACGATTCTGATTCTGAGAAAGAAAAATCTTCTAATTTTTCTAAATTATTTCCACTTGCAGAAGTTTCATAAACATCTACTGTTAATTTTTCTTCTTGTACTTGACAACTTACCATCATAAATGATATCAATAATGTGTAAAATAAAAATTTAAAATATTTCATAAGCTAACAATTTACTATCTTGGATACTCTGTATTTGGCACTTTAACAGTTTTTAGAAGTGCATCCTTATCACCATTAAAAGTTTTGATTATTGCATTTCCTCCACGTTTTAATCCCTTGAAAACATCGTTATCAACCAAGTTCCAAATAGGGTATTTAGCTTCGCCTTTTAGAGTAAAAAGTCCAAAATGATTTTCTGATCCTTTAGGATTTGCTGCATCTTTCCATTGTTCATCAAAAGCTTCAAAATAGAAACAAGAAATTCCTGCTGAATTTGTCCAATTTCTTAAATGATTGTAATACAAACCTTGTTTATATTCGTCTGTTGCTCTAGAACCATTATTTCCATAATGACCACTAGAAGTTGTTGCCCAGCCTGTTTCACCTATATGAATTTCCTTTGTAGCATCGATACTTTTTACATAATTTACAACTTCTTTGTACTGAGTTTTTGCAAAGTTTAAAGCACGAACCATAGCTTGATCTATTTTTTCTTGATCTGTTAACCCTTTTTCATGAGCTGGAACTTTCCAAAAAGTTGGATTATAATGTGAATTATGATAAGGGTATGTATGCATAGAAACGTAATCTACAGCTTTTATAAGCTCTTCTAAATCTTTAACTCTATAACTTAAATCTCCTCCTCCCCAAGATGCAAAATCGTCTGAAGAAGTGATCCAAAGATCTTTAGAAAGCTTACCTGTTTTCTTTAAATTTTGAAGATGCGTAACCCACTTTAAAATTACATATGGTTTTACGTAATAACTTGTTGCCCAACGAACCATAGCCTCATTACCCACAGCAATTATTTTAACAATATCTGGATATTTATTAGCCAAAGCTACTGCTCTTGCTATTTCTCCAGCATTTTGTTCACTCTCAATATCATGATTTGGTGTTTTATCTGTCCACGCGTTTAAACAATCTATCCAAGCACCTAGCATTACATACATTTCAAATGAAGAATCTTCTTGTTTTAATTGATGAATAGCCTCTAAAACATTCGCTGCATGAGGTAGTTTTGGTTGTACATTGTAGGTTCTTAATATTCGAATACCCATAGCGTGCATTAATTTTAAATCTTCTTTTAATTGTGCTATAGTTGGTTGTATTTCTCTTGATTTTTCTCTGTAACCCCCATAAGAAATTGCTAAATATTTAGGATTTCCTAAAATATCTGCA
>CAXBAC010000231.1:0-4282 GCA_963973485.1 uncultured Polaribacter sp.
ATAAATAGGAAAACGATATTCGATATTAGCCTCTAAACGAATATTTCCTGTTCTATCAAAAAAAGCATTATTATCTTGATTATTATCATCTGAATATGTTCCTGGACCTAAAGAACGAATGTTAAAAGCCCTAACACTGTAGGGTCCTCCTGAATAATATTGTTTAACAAAAGGTACAACATCAGAATTTCCATAAGCCAAACCATAACCTGCAAAAAGTCTTGTAGCAATAGTTTGTTCTTTATTGTTTCCAAAATTATAATGATATCTAAAATCGAAATCTGCTTTGGCATATTGTGCATACTGTAAACCTAAAAATTCTTTGGGTTGTCCTTGCTCTTTTTCCTTTCCTAAAAGACTTATCGAATTCCCTGCAACATCTAAAGTACCATTAAAATACAGTTGATGTTTTCTTTTAGAAGCCAACATTTCATTATATGTAAAAGAAAATGTTAACCCAGAAATAAATTGTTGATCGAAACTTCTCTGTAAGAAAGGGTTATCATTCAAAATCTGATCGAACTCTGCTGTAGTATTAGACAAACGAGTATAATTTACAGCAATTGGGTTAAACTCATAAGTAATATATTTATTGGCATTCCAAACATAACCAAAATGCGCTGACCCAGAAAGCAGTGTGTATAATTGACTTCTATTTAAATAATTAGCACTTAAACTAGTTTTAGTTTTTGGTATTGAGTATTCAAAAAAATCATCATTAATTTTAATTGGTGAAATAACTCTAGGAAAAATTAATTCTGATTTTAACTCTAAATCTAAACTGCTTAAACCTGCATTATTTCCACTTGATAATTGCGTTTCATAACCAATACTTGAACTTATGTTTAAACTTTCTCCACCACCAAAAAGATTTCTATTGCTAAAAACTAACCCTAAGGTTGGCCCAGCAAAATTGTTTGATTTGGTAACAGCTTGCAGTTCTGCACGAATTGCTCTTTTTGTTAAAGGCGATAGAAAAATATTAGCTTCTAACGCTCCTTTTCCATCTTTGGCTAAGGTGTCTAATTCTTTATATTGAATGTTTACATATTTGTAAGCTCCAATTGATGACAAACGCCTTGCAGTATTTTTAGATTTTTCTGGATTGTAGTTTTCGCCTTCTTTTAGTGTTATAAAATCATCTAAAAACTTAGGTTTAAAAAAAGTTTCTTTTTGGTAAAAGCTTTTATTATTAAACCTATCTGCATCAACAGTTGTAGTATCTCTTAAGTTGTAATTAGGATATACATTTATTTTTTTAAGAGTATAAGGTATGGTTGCTTTTGCAGGAACATTTTTTTTCAGTCTTAAATATAAATCGAACTTTTTATTTGAATATTGGTTGGTATCAGCTTCAAAAATTAAGAAGTTATTATTAAAATTATAGTATCCTAAAGCTTTTAATTCTGAGTCTAAACGTTGTCTTTCTAATTTTAAGTTACCTAAATCAAAACGCATATTTTTTTGAAAAGGAGATTTATTTGTAAGTTTTTTAATATCATCAGCTAAAGGCATTGCAAAGCTATCTAATGCATAGCTTGCCATTCTGTATGGTTTTTTAATTTTTAATTTATAATCAATTGATGTTCTTTTTTCTTTTTCATCAAAATTTGAAGTAGCTACACTATAAAAGAATCCATTATTTTCTAATCTGTTTAACAATATATCTTCCATTTCAAGTTCGTTGACATCAGATTGATAAACGGGCTTTTCTCCAAATTTTTTAAAGAGCCATTTATTTAAGAAGTTGGTCTTTGGTTTTTGGTTTTTATAGTAATAATAAAGCCCCAATTGCATTCCTAAAAATTTAGAGTTGGGTTCTGGCCTTAATACTTTAGTGAGGTTTTCTTTTAACTTAGCAACATCTTTTACTGTAGAGTCTGTATCTATAGTTATTGTTGCACCTGTATACAAACGCTCTCCTTCTGGAATGTATTTATTTACACTACAAGAGTAACATATTAATATAAAAACAATTAATAAACTGCTATTTTTTAAAAAACGATTCAAAGTTTAGTTTTTATTTTTTGTATTAGTATCTGTTTTTTCTTTTTCATCCTCTTCTTCTAATTTCTCTTCTTTTATTTTTTTTTCGTTTTGAGCTCTAAAAATAGCATCCCAAAGTTCTCTAAATTCATTAAATTCTTGGGTAAATATTAAAGCTATACCACTGACAATAGTTTGCCCATCAATTACATTTTCGAATTCACTTTTTCTAAATCCTCTTAAACGATATCTACCATCTTTAGATACTTTATACTCAATACTTACATTACCAATTAACGGAGTTTCTTGCCCATTTTGACTACTGCCTTCTATATCCAAATCACTACCCACTCTTACTGTTAATCGTTCATTAAACAATTTCTTTTGAGCTGTAACTCCTAACTGAGTTCTGTCTGTTACAGCAGAGCCTTGGTAATCTGTATAACTATTTAAATCAAAATCTAACTCTATACCAGATTTTCCTAAAATCTTATCAGAAAAAGCATTTAATTGTCCAGAAACTGCATCGTTTAAATTATCTCTTGCAATTGTTGCAAAACCTCCTGAACTACCATCACTTCCTGAGTTTGGATAAAATCTATTTAATACCAATAAAGAAAAAACTTGTTTATTTAATTCTCCTTCTTGTTGATTTACTTGCTGTACTCTACCATAAACTTGCCCACCAATTGCTCCTTGTTCATCTTCTGGCATTTGTAAGTTAAAAGATATTTTTGGTTGTAATAATTCACCATCAATATTTAAATAAACATCAAAAGGTAACACCTGTTTAAATCTGTTTTTTACAGATGGATCTTCATTAGAGATTTGTGCAGCCATTAAAGGTGATGCTGACGTTTCTATATTATAAATCGCACTTACGTCTAGGCTTGCTTCAAAAGGATCTCCAGACCATTTTATGGTGCTTCCTTTAGCTAGATAGAATTTTCTTTTAACTAAACCATATAAATTCAATTCGTAATGACCATCAACTATTTCATAATTTCCTGTAAGAGATAAATTTCCATTTGGCTTCATGTTAATTAAGAATTCTCCATCACCAGACACTTTAAAATTATCTTCTGTCTCTTCGTTTATCACTACTTTTACAGAGGCTTCTTTATTAACTATAAGCTTTGTAAAAATATCGAAACCCGTAATTATTGCTGATTTTTCTTCTGTTTGTGTTAAAATTGCATCAGGGTTTTCTTTATTTACAAAAATCACAACATCGTCTCTATTTTCAATACTAGCATAAGTTGATGGCAGTACATATGTAATATTACTTTCTGAGCCTAAAGTTACGTTTGCAGATAATTTCGGAATTTGTAAATCTCCTGTTAAATCTGCATTTGCATTAAAAGTTGCTAAACCATATAAAGTAGGATTATCTTCTTTTGTAGCATTTAACACTCTAAAGTTTTTTGCGTTTAACTTTAAATCGAACTGAGGATTTAAAAAGTTTTCTGTGCCAATTTTTCCTGAAAGGGTTAATGCATTCTTTTTTTCATCTAAAACTGTGAATTTAGAAAAGTATAAACCATCATTATCTAACTCTAAATTTTCATTAGGTAATGTAAACTTTGTATTGAGTTTTGTAATATTAAATGTAGCATTATTAAAATTAAGTTTACCTGTGTATAAAGGTTTTTTTGTGGTACCTGTAACTTTAAAATTACCTAAAAAACTACCACTTGTTTCTTTAATTTCTCCTAAAGATAATGTATTTAAAGCTTTCATTTTAAATGAATTTAAAGCTAAATCTAAATTTAAGTTGGCATCTTTATTTTCTACAAAATATTCTCCTGTTAAATTTAAATCGATAGTACCTTCTTTTAGTTTTGCATTAAAATCATAAGTGTTGTTTCCTAGAGATTTTGCATCTATGGTTAGTTTTCCTAAATCTGTTTTTAGTAATTCTAATTGATTTACAGTTACGTTTGCTAAAATACCAGTATCATTAAAAGGATCTTCTAAAATAAAATCACCATTTAAATCGCCTTTTGCCAATTCTATTTCTGGATTTAAATAATTAAAAACTTCATTTATTTTAAAATTGTTGAATAATAAACCAATATGATTTTTTTCGATGTTTTTTAATTGATCTGTAATTGCTATTGACTGGTTGTTTTTGTTAATTTTAAAATTCTGAAAAGTAAATTTTGAATTTTCTAGAAGCACTACTTCATTATCAATTGGAATATTCCACTTTTCTTTATTTAAAATTAAGTTTTCTGGATTTACAGAAAAAACTAATCTATCTCTACTTCCAGTAATTTTAGCATTTACATTCATT
>CAXBAC010000232.1:0-4271 GCA_963973485.1 uncultured Polaribacter sp.
AAATAACCTCTCAAAACCATGGTTTCGCAATTAATAGAGAAGAAACAGAAGCTAACGAAAATGTAGAAATTACGCATGTGCATTTAAATGATCATACAGTAGCTGGTATACGAATGAAGAATAAAAATGTATTTTCTGTACAATATCATCCAGAAGCTAGTCCAGGCCCTAATGATGCAGTCTATTTATTTGACCAATTTATAAGCAATATTAAAACACCAGAGAAAGTTTCATCGTAACTTTTTGGTTACTTATCGAAAATAGGCGTTTTTAAGGCTTCTCAATTAGGATTTAGCATTATTTATACTATCTTTGATGTGTGATGTAAAAATCACATTTCTTTTTCATAGCAATTTTCCCACTCAATTTATTGAGTGGGTTTTTTTATTTATATCAGCAAACGTTTTCGTAATTATTTAATTTCAAACTACTAAATACCTTACACATTTCGTAAATTAGCAGAGAAATTGAAAATTAATTAATTAAATAAAATATATAATGAGTATTATTATAAACGTCCATGCACGTCAAATATTCGATTCTAGAGGAAACCCAACAGTAGAAGTAGATGTAACTACAGAAAATGGTATTATAGGTAGAGCTGCAGTGCCTTCTGGAGCTTCTACAGGAGAACATGAAGCTGTTGAATTGAGAGATGGAGGTAAAGATTACATGGGTAAAGGCGTATTAAAAGCAGTAGAAAATGTAAATAATACAATAGCAGAAGAACTTGTTGGAGTTTCAGTTTTCGAACAAAACGCTATAGATAAATTAATGATAGATTTAGATGGTACACCAAATAAATCTACTTTAGGTGCTAATGCTATTTTAGGAGTTTCACTTGCTGCTGCAAAAGCTGCAGCAAATGAGTTAGGCATGCCTTTATACAGATATGTTGGAGGTGTATCTGCAAATACTCTACCTGTACCAATGATGAATATCATTAACGGAGGTTCTCATTCAGATGCTCCCATTGCATTTCAGGAATTTATGGTTATGCCAGTAAAAGCTAAAAACTTTTCTGAAGCTATGAAAATGGGTTCTGAAATCTTTCATCACTTAAAAAAAGTTTTACACGATAGAAATTTATCTACAGCTGTTGGTGATGAAGGTGGTTTTGCACCTACTTTAGAAGGTACAGAAGATGCTTTAGATACTATTGCTTTAGCTGTTAAAAATGCAGGGTATTCTTTTGGCGATGAAATTATGATTGCTTTAGATTGCGCAGCTGCTGAATTTTATGTTGATGGTGCATACGATTACACAAAATTTGAAGGGAGTAAAGGTAAAGTTAGAACGAGCCAAGAACAAGCAGACTATTTAGCAGAATTAGCTGCTAATTATCCAATTATTTCTATTGAAGATGGTATGGATGAAAACGATTGGGAAGGTTGGAAGTATTTAACGGATAAAGTTGGAGATAAAGTTCAATTGGTTGGAGATGATTTATTTGTAACAAATGTTGAGCGTTTATCAAAAGGTATAAATAACGGAATTGCAAATTCAATTTTAATTAAAGTAAATCAAATTGGTACGTTAACGGAAACTATTGCAGCCGTAAATATGGCTAAAAATGCTGGTTATACTTCTGTAATGTCTCATAGATCTGGAGAAACTGAAGATAATACTATTGCAGATTTGGCAGTAGCTTTAAACTGTGGACAAATTAAAACAGGTTCAGCTTCACGTTCAGATAGAATGGCAAAATATAACCAGTTATTAAGAATTGAAGAAGCTCTAGCAGAAACAGCTTTTTTTCCTCAAGAAAAAGCGTTTAAAATATAATTTTAGGCTATAAAAAATAGTTTAAAAAACCTTCTCAAATAGAGAAGGTTTTTTTGCTTTATTAAAGAATTGTTAAATATGATACGTTTATGTTTTTATATTAAAAATCTATCAAGCACACCTTTTAAAATCTTTTAAAAATTGGTATCTTCGCGAGAGGTTAAAAATATAATAAAAACATCATAAATGTCAGATATAGCTAGATTGGAAATTGATGGAAATTCTTATGAATTTCCTCTAATTAAAGGAACAGAAAATGAGGTTGCAATCGATATTAAACAATTAAGAGGAGCAACTAATGGAGTAATTACTATTGATCCTGGTTTTAAAAATACAGGTTCATGTGAAAGTGCTATTACTTTTTTAGATGGTGAAAAAGGTATTTTAAGATACAGAGGTTATGCTATTGAAGAATTGGCAGAAAAAGCAGATTTTTTAGAAGTAGCTTATGCGTTAATTTTTGGAAACCTACCCACTGAAGAACAGTTAGAAAAATTTCATTCAGATATTAAATCAAAATCTGTTGTAGATGATGATGTAAAGAAAATAATAGATGCATTCCCAAAAACGGCACATCCAATGGGTATTTTGTCATCTTTAACTAGTGCATTAACTGCTTTTAATCCTTCATCTGTGAATGTAAATTCAGAAGAAGATATGTACAATGCTATCGTTAAAATTATGGGGAAATTCCCTGTTTTAGTAGCTTGGACAATGCGAAAGAAGCAAGGTTTACCATTAAATTATGGTTCTAAATCTTTAGGATATGTAGAAAATATCATGAAAATGATGTTCGAGCAGCCTAATGAAGAGTATGTAATGAATCCTATTGTAAAAAATGCTTTAGATAAATTATTAATATTACACGCAGATCATGAGCAAAACTGTTCAACATCAACGGTTAGAATTGTAGGTTCTTCTCATGCAGGTTTATTTGCTTCTTTAGCTGCAGGTATTTCTGCACTTTGGGGGCCTTTACATGGAGGAGCAAACCAAGCTGTTTTAGAAATGTTAGAAGCTATTAAAGAAGATGGTGGAGACACTAAGAAGTACATGGCTAAAGCAAAAGATAAAAATGATCCTTTTAGATTGATGGGCTTTGGACACAGAGTTTATAAAAACTTTGATCCAAGAGCAAAAATTATTAAAAAAGCTGCAGATGAAGTTCTAGCAGATTTAGGTGTAAATGATCCTATTCTAGAAATTGCAAAAGGTTTAGAGCAAGAAGCTTTAAACGATCCTTATTTTGTTGATAGAAAATTATACCCAAATGTAGATTTCTACTCAGGTATTATTTACAGAGCTTTAGACATTCCTGTAGAAATGTTTACAGTAATGTTTGCTATGGGGCGTTTACCAGGTTGGATTGCACAATGGAAAGAAATGAGACAAAAACAAGAACCAATTGGTAGACCTCGTCAAATATATACAGGAGAAAATTTAAGATCTTTTGTAGATATAGAAAATAGATAAAAAAATATTATTTTTACCAAATGTAAAGCTTCATAAATTATGAAGCTTTTTTTATAAATTGTGTTTTATGTTGCACCTTAATATTAATGACGAAACATCTAAATTAAAAGCTGTTGTTTTGGGAACTGCTAAAAGTATTGGACCAATTCCAGATCCAAAAGACTGTTATGATCCTAAGAGTTTACAACATGTCTTAGCAGGTACATATCCAAAAGAAGAGGATATGATTCTTGAAATTGAAGCAGTTGATGCTATTTTTAAAAAATATGATATCACTGTTTTTAGACCAGAGATTTTAGAAGATTACAACCAGATTTTTACAAGAGATATTGCTTTTGTTATTGAAGATAAATTGATAAAAGCCAATATTTTACCAGATAGAGATAAAGAGTATATTGCTATACAACATGTTTTAGATCAAATTAATCCAAATAATATCATTGAACTTCCAGAAGACTGTCATGTAGAAGGAGGAGATGTTATGCCATGGAACAATTATATTTTTGTAGGCACATATTCTGGTGAAGATTATGCTGATTTTATTACTGCACGTACCAATAAAAAAGCAGTAAATAAGTTACAAGAATTATTTCCGAACAAAATTGTGAAATCTTTCGAATTGAGAAAACACAATACAAATCCAAAAGAAAATGCCTTGCATTTAGACTGTTGTTTTCAACCAATAGGAAAAAATAAAGCAATAATTCATGAAAATGGTTTTTTAAACAAAGCTGATTTTGATTGGTTAGTTAACTATTTTGGAAAAGAGAATGTTTTTGAAATTACAAAGGATGAAATGTATAGCATGAACAGCAATGTATTTTCAATATCAGAAAAAGTTATTGTTTCAGAGAAAAACTTTACTAGACTTAATAATTGGTTAAGAGATAATGATTTTATAGTAGAAGAAGTTCCTTATGCAGAAATTGCAAAACAAGAAGGTTTATTAAGGTGTTCTACATTACCATTAATAAGAGAATAATCTTTGATAAAAAATAATATTGAAATCTAAT
>CAXBAC010000233.1:0-4224 GCA_963973485.1 uncultured Polaribacter sp.
ATTTTTACACGAGATTTACGCATAATATCATGCTCCATATCATCAAATGAAAGGGTTTCTCCAGCAATTTTTACACGAGGTTTTTTAAAAAAAGCACCTCTATCATCATATTCTTTTGGGTTTTCTGTTAATGAAATTTGTATAAAAGCATTGTAAACATTTATCCAAAAAGCCAATTTTTTTGTGTCTGTTGTTAGCTCAGCAGTTAAATCTTCTAAAGTACTTTCAGCTAAAATTTGTACTTCTTTGTCATAAGATTTTTCATCCATAATATTTTGAAGTAAATCTTGAGCTACATCATTATAAATTATCTTATTTTGCGATGTAATTGATAAAGATGCTAAAAAAACGAGTGCTACTAAAAACTGTTTCATATATAATTTCGTAGGTATAAGTATGTTATTAAGTATTATAATTCCTGTTTATAACGAACAAGAAAATCTTGTAAAAAGGTTGTCGTTTTTATGTGAGCAAGCTAACAATTTTCCTATAGAAATTATTATTTCTAACTCACCAGAAACTACAGATAATAGTTTACAAGTTTGTAAAAACTTTAGTAAAGTTACCTATTTATCAAGTATAAAGAAAGGAAGAGCAGCACAAATGAATTTTGCAGCACAAAAAGCTAAAGGAGCAGTTTTACTTTTTTTACATGCAGATGTTCTATTACCAAAAGATTTTTATGAGCAAATTTCCAAAGCAATAGCTCATAATTTTACCTTCGGTTTTTTTGCTTATCAATTTGACAAAGATTCTGCATTTTTAAATTTCAACAGTAAATTTACGACTAAAGACGGTTTATTTGCAGGTGGAGGAGATCAATGTCATTTCTTTACCAAAGAGCAATTTCAACAATTAAATGGTTATAATTAAGAGTTTTGCATTATGGAAGATTTTGAAATGATGACAAGAATTCGAAAACAAAAAATTCCTTTTACAATTATACAATCTAAAGCTACTGTAAGTGCAAGAAAATATGAACAAAATTCTTGGTTAAAAGTGAATTTAATAAATGGGTATGTTTTTTTAAAATATAAGCTAGGAGCACATCCTAAAAGCTTACGAAAAACTTATAAGTCTCTTTTAAGAGAAAGCGTATAAAAAAAACCGTTTGCTTTTAAACAAACGGTTTATGAGTTCTAAATTATTGTAAAGAAGTAATAATTTTAACAGTAATTGTTTTTCCTGTTTCTTCTCCTTCTTCATCGAAATCTTCAATTTCTTTAGTTTTCCAGGTAATTGTATATTTTTTTCCAATTAGCTCTTCATCATATAAATCTACTTCTATTTCTTCATCAATGTCGTAAAATAAATGTTCTTTATTTTTTTCGTCTGTAAATTTATAATTATCGTCTTCTGTTAAACCGTTAAATGTAGCAACTATTTTATTTTCTTGAATTGTAACTTTTGTTGATGCTATAGAAACCGCAATTAAAAGCACAAGAATTGCGCTGTATATTTTTTTCATAATTTATTACTTTATTTTGTTATTAATTGTATCGTATAGAAATCCTTTTTATCCTAAAAAGAATTTTTGTAATGGAGTTGTACTATAGGATATTCATAAGCTAATAATTCATAAATTATGTACTCAAATGTACATTTTTTTTTGATTGAAAAAACAAAGGACAATATTTTTTTTATGTTTAAAATGTTAAATTTTTTATGGATTAAAATCATTAAAAATCAGTTAGTTAAAATTTTTTGTAATACCATTACATTTATTCAAAAGTAGTGGCACTTTTAAGATGATATTCTAATTCTGTTTGATATTTCTCTGTTGTTTTTGCGTCCCAAGAAAAGTTCTCTTTAAATAAACGTATTACATATTTTTTGTAAGAAAAAACGCTATTTGAGTCAAAAAATAAACGACCAGTTCTTCTCATAAAAAAGTCAGTTGGTGTGCAAGCCATTTCGTAATTTATAGCAAACCAAACTTCTGCTTGAATCATTTTTTCTTGCATATTATCGTGCATTAAATCATCAAATTTTTGCAAAATAACATCTGTTTGTTTTCCATAATTATGTACTAAATATTCTGCATCTTTTCTAATAAAATCCACTTCTGCTATTCTATTTTGAATAGCATCTGTATAGCTTTTTACTTCATTATAGTTCTCAAAAGCTCCTCCAGAAAGTACAATTTCTTTGGTTTTTATATCATCAAAAGTAAGGTCAAAACGTCTTTCGTATTTTTTTGCTACCAAATCTACAATACGTTCTGCCATTTTTCTGTAACCAGTTAATTTACCACCAGCAATAGATATTAGTTCTGTATCAGACACAAAAATTTCATCTTTTCTAGACAATTCTGATGCCGATTTTCCTTCCTCGTGAATTAAAGGACGCAAACCAGCCCATGAAGATTCTACATCGTCTAAAGAAATATTTATATCAGGAAACATATTATTAACAGCAGATATCAGGTAAGTAGCATCAACCAAATTCGTATTTACATTGTCTTTATCTTTTTGATAATTGGTATCTGTGGTTCCAAAATAGGTAACTTTTCCTCTTGGAATTGCAAACATCATTCGTCCATCAGGAATATCAAAATACACAGATTGTTTTACAGGTAATTTTTCGTGAGCAACCACTAAATGCACACCTTTAGTAAGATGCAAACGTTTGCCAATTTTAGAGTGATTGATTTGACGTAATTCATCTACCCAAGGTCCAGCTGCATTAACCACATATTTTGATTTTATAGTAAATTCATCACCAGAAATAGTGTCTTTTACAGTTGCACCTACTACTCTATTTTCTTCGTAAATAAATTCAGTTGCTTCAACATAATTGATAATTTTTGCTTCATAATTTAAAGCTGTTTTTAAAACTTCAATTGTTAACCTTGCATCATCAGTTCTATATTCTGCATAATAACCAGCACCATTTAAAATACTTTCTGGGAGTAATGGTTCTTTTTCTAGAGCTTCTTCTTTTTCTAACATTTTACGTTTGTCTTCCCCTTCTACAGAAGCCAAAATATCATAAACTTTTAAACCAATAGATGTTAACCAAGAACCATAGGTTCCACCATCTATAAGTGGTAAAATCATTTTTTCTGGCACTACTAAATGTGGTGCTAATTTGTGTACAATAGCTCTTTCTGTACCCACTTCTTTTACCAACCAAAAGTCGAATTGCTTTAAATAACGCAAACCACCATGAATTAATTTAGTTGATTTACTTGAAGTTCCTGAGGCAAAATCACCCTTTTCAATTAAAGCTACTTTCATTCCTCTAGAAGCTGCATCTAATGCAATACCTGCACCTGTTATTCCACCACCAATTATTAATATATCAAATTCGGTGGTTTGTAAATCTGTTGTAATTTTTTGTCTGTTTAAATAAGAAAAATTATTCATTAGTCGTTTAAAATTTTTGTGGGTAAACCATCTATACTCGATTGATTTTTTTCTTCCCAATATTTTTTGATACCTACTTTACCTTCTTTTGCAGCCCAATCATTTAAGTCTTCTCTTTCGCCTTTATATTCGAAATAAGGAATAGACATGCCACAAGAAGTTTGCGCAGAATCTATACAAATATCAAATATTTGACGTGTTCCAGGTGTTTCTGGAAAAAGTTCAATCAATTCGTTCCAGCTTTCATCTCCTTCTTTTATCTCTTTTCCTGTACCATACAAACGTAAAATATTAGGTGCTTTTTCAAAGGAACAAAACATAATGGTAATGCGTTTATTTTCTAATAAATGAGCTGCAGTTTCGTTTCCACTTCCTGTAACATTTAACCAAATAACTCTATTTTCTGACAATACTCTAAAAGAATCCATACCTTTTGGAGACAAATTTATTCTACCTGAATTTGGAGCTGTTGCTACAAAAAATATTTTTTGTTGATTGATAAACTTAGCAAGTCTTGAGGTAATTTTTGTATAAAATTTTGACATATTTTAAACTATAATTTTTAATATTTAAATAAATATTGAATTAGTCTATCCAACCTTTAGAACGTTCTATTGCTTTTAGCCATCTTTTGTACAATCGTTCTCTTTTTTCTGATGTCATAATTGGCGTAAATTTTTTGTCGATTTTTTTATCAGTAGTTATTTCTTTTTGCTGCCATAAACCTACACAAATTCCAGCTAAATAGGCAGCACCCATAACTGTAGTTTCTGTATTTTTTGGTCGTTGAACAACTGTGTCTAAAATGTCTGCCTGAAACTGCATTAAGAGGTTATTTGAACAAGCTCAACCATCA
>CAXBAC010000234.1:0-4224 GCA_963973485.1 uncultured Polaribacter sp.
TTTTCTTGTTCCCCAAAGCCATAATATCAAACTTCTCAAACCAATAATGTAAGCGCTTTTTAGCTTCAGCTTTACTTAACCCTTTTAGTTGCGCTAAGTATAAAGCTTGCTCACCAACTTTCATAGATTTGTACAAACCACGTTCTTCTGGCAAATAACCAATATCTGCAGTATGTTTTGGTGCTAATGGTTCTCCATCTAAAAAAACAGCACCAGAATCAGCCATAGTAATTTGGTTAATTATTCTAATCAATGACGTTTTACCTGCTCCATTTGGCCCTAACAAACCATAAACGCTTCCTTTTGGTATGTGAATAGACACATCATTTAATGCTCTAAAATCTCCATAATTTTTAACAACATTATTAATTTCTAATAAATTACTCATTGGCTACTTGATTAAATTGAAATAAAAAATGATAATGTAACAAACTTACATATTTTAATTAGTAATGGAAACATGGAAAATGTTACAATTACATAAAATGTTAAAATTTATTATGCACGCATAACTTTTTTTAAATTTACTATGCATGCATAGTAAATTTTTATATCTTTGATGTCATGGATAAAAATAAATCTATAGATCATCAATTACGAGCAACTTGGCAAGCAGTTGCAAAAATGTATAACGAACAAGCTACAAACTATAGTAGTACAATGTCTATGGCATTCGTTTTACTTACAATTGATAAAGATAAAGGTACACCAAGTACAGCTTTAGGACCACTTATGGGAATGGAACCTACAAGTCTTTCAAGAATTTTGAAATCGATGGAAGAAAAAGGAGCTATATCTAGAGAAAAAAACCCTGAAGATGGTAGAAGCGTTATTATAAAATTGACAGATTATGGTTTAGAAATGCGTAAATTTTCAAAAAGCCATGTATACCAATTTAATAATGTAGTAAGAGAATATGTTACAGAAGACGAATTAGAATCTTTTTTTAAAGTGATGGTTACCATAAATAAACTAATTGCAGAAAAGAAAATTTTTGAACCTATTAATCAAGATAAATAAAATCAAACTATAAACAAATGACAAGAAGAATTAAAAAAGTAGCCATTATTGGATCTGGAATTATGGGATCTGGTATTGCATGTCACTTTGCGAATATTGGTGTAGAAGTTCTTTTATTGGATATTGTTCCAAGAGAATTAACTGATAAAGAAAAAGCAATGGGACTTACGTTAGAAGATAAAGTAGTTCGTAATCGTTTAGTAAATGATGCTTTAGCAACTTCTTTAAAATCAAAACCATCACCTATTTATAGTCAGAAATTTGCAAGTAGAATTACTACTGGTAATATAGATGATGATTTACACTTAATTAAAGATGTAGATTGGGTAATGGAAGTTGTTGTAGAGAGATTAGATATTAAAAAATCTGTTTTCGAAAAAATTGAAGAGCACAGAACACCTGGAACTTTAATTACTTCAAATACTTCTGGTATTCCTATCAAATTTATGAATGAAGGCAGAAGTGAAGATTTTCAAAAACACTTTGCTGTAACTCACTTTTTTAATCCACCAAGATATTTAAAACTTTTCGAGGTTGTTCCAGGACCAAACTGTAAACAAGAAGTTACAGACTTCTTAATGATGTATGGTGATAAGTTTTTGGGTAAAACATCTGTTTTAGCAAAAGATACTCCAGCCTTTATTGGAAATAGAATTGGTATTTTTGGTATTATGAGTTTATTTCATGTAGTTAAAGAAATGGACTTAACAATAGAAGAAGTAGATAAATTGACAGGTCCAGTAATTGGGCGTCCAAAATCTGCAACTTTTAGAACTATAGATGTTGTTGGTTTAGATACCTTAGTACATACTGCAAACGGAGTTAAAGACAATTGTCCTGAAGATGAAATGAGAGACCAGTTTGTTATTCCAGATTTTGTTAATCATATGATGGAAAACAACATGTTAGGTAGTAAAACCAAACAAGGTTTTTATAAAATGACAAAAGACGCTAATGGTAAAAAGAATATTTTATCATTAGACTTGAATACTTTAGAATACAGAGAAAAGAAACGTGCAAAGTTTGCAACTCTTGAGTTAACCAAAACCATAGATAATGTTGCTGATCGTTTTAAGGTTTTAGTTGCTGGTAAAGATAAAGCAGGTGAATTTTATAGAAAGTCATTTGCAGCAATGTTTGCTTATGTACAAAACAGAATTCCTGAAATCTCTGACGAATTATATAGAATAGATGATGGTTTAAGAGCAGGTTTTGGTTGGGAGCATGGACCATTCCAAATTTGGGATGCTGTTGGTGTAGCCAAAGGTGTAGAAATCATGAAGGCAGAAGGTTATGAAATTGCATCTTGGGTAGAAGAAATGTTATTAAACAATAACGATGCTTTCTATACAGTAAAAGAAGGAGCAACATATTATTATGATGTTGTTACCAAAACACAAACTAAAAAGCCAGGTCAAGATTCATTCATCATTCTAGATAACATTAGAAAATCAAACGAAGTTTGGAAAAACTCGGGAGCTGTAATTGAAGATTTAGGAGATGGAATTTTAAATTTAGAATTCCAATCTAAAATGAATACAATTGGTGGTGATGTTTTAGCTGCAGTAAATAAAGCAATAGACTTAGCTGAAAAAAATTACCAAGGTTTAGTAGTTGGTAATCAAGCAGCAAACTTTTCTGTTGGTGCAAATATTGGTATGATTTTTATGATGGCTGCAGAGCAAGAATATGATGAACTTAATATGGCTATCAAATATTTCCAAGACACAATGATGCGTATGCGTTATTCTGCAATTCCAACTATTTCTGCTCCTCATGGAATGGCTTTAGGTGGTGGTTGTGAAATTTCTTTACATGCAGATAAAGTTGTTGCAGCTGCAGAAACTTACATGGGTCTTGTAGAGTTTGGAGTTGGAGTAATTCCTGGTGGAGGTGGTTCTAAAGAAATGGCGTTAAGAGCTTCTGATAAGTTTGATAAAGGTGACGTACAATTAAACGTATTACAAGAACACTTTTTAACTATTGGTATGGCTAAAGTAGCAACCTCTGCTTATGAAGCTTTCGACTTAGGATTATTACAAAAAGGAAAAGATGTAGTTGTTGTAAACAAAGACAGACAAATTGCACAAGCTAAAAAGCACGCAGTTTTAATGGCTGAAGCTGGTTATACACAACCTGTAAAACGTAAAGATGTTTTAGTATTAGGTAAGCAAGCGTTAGGAATGTTCTTAGTAGGTACAGATTCTATGGAAGCCAGTAACTACATTTCTGCTCACGATCAAAAAATCGCTAACAAATTAGCTTATGTAATGGCTGGTGGTGATTTATCTGAACCAACTAAAGTATCAGAGCAATATTTATTAGACATCGAACGTGAAGCATTCTTAAGTTTATGTACAGAGCGTAAAACTTTAGAAAGAATCCAACACATGTTAAAAACAGGGAAACCTTTACGCAACTAAAAGTTGCGAGTTATAAGTAATGAGTGATTCACTAACAACTAAAAACTAAACACTAAAAACTTAAAATATGAAAACAGCATATATAGTAAAAGCATATAGAACAGCAGTTGGTAAAGCACCAAAAGGACTGTTTAGATTTAAAAGAGCAGATGAATTAGCTGCAGAAACCATTCAATTTATGATGAATGAACTGCCTGATTTTGATAAAAAAAGAATTGATGATGTAATTGTAGGTAATGCAATGCCAGAAGGTTCTCAAGGTTTAAACATGGCACGTTTAATTTCTTTAATGGGGTTAGATATTGTTGATGTACCTGGAGTAACTGTAAACCGTTTTTGTTCTTCTGGATTAGAAACCATTGGTATGGCTGTTGCTAAAATTCAAGCAGGAATGGCTGATTGTATCATTGCAGGTGGTGCAGAAAGCATGAGTTCAGTTCCTATGACAGGTTTTAAACCGGAATTAAATTATGATACAGTTGCTTCTGGTCATGAAGAATATTATTGGGGTATGGGTAATACTGCAGAAGCAGTTGCCAATGAATTTAATGTTTCTAGAAAAGACCAAGATGAATTTGCTTTAAACTCGCACTTAAAAGCTTTAAGAGCGTTAGAGGAAAATAGATTCCAAGATCAAATTGTACCTATTGATGTAGAGCAAACTTATGTTGATGCTAATGGTAAAAAAGCTACTAAAAAGTATACAGTAAATAAAGACGAAGGTCCACGTAAAGGTTCAAACATTGAAGGTTTAGCCAGATTACGTCCTGTTTTTGCAGCA
>CAXBAC010000235.1:0-4219 GCA_963973485.1 uncultured Polaribacter sp.
ATTCACGCATATAATGGTTTGTGTTTTGTTGATTTTGCTTGTTGTGCACCTTATGTAGATATTAATATGCACCCTGAAAATGAAGACGAGTTTTTAGATGCAATCTTTTTTTCACCTCATAAATTTTTAGGAGGTCCAGGAAGTGCAGGAGTTTTAATATTTAATAAAGCATTATATAAAAATACAGTTCCAGATAATCCTGGAGGTGGTACAGTAAGTTATACAAATCCTTGGGGTCAACATGATTATTTTGATGATGTAGAAACTAGAGAGGATGGAGGTACACCTGGATTTTTACAAACCATTAAAATTGCGCTTTCCATTCAGTTGAAAGAAAAGATGGGCACTGCTAATATTAAAAAAAGGGAAAACGAAATCAATGCAATAGTTTTTGAAACCTTAGAGCGTTTAAAAGGGGTTAAAATACTGGCTCCAGAACAAAAAGATAGGTTGAGTATTTTCTCTTTTTATTTTGAAAAATATCACTTTAATTTAGTTGTAAAATTATTGAATGATAAATTCGGAATACAAACTAGAGGAGGATGTTCTTGCGCAGGAACATATGGCCATTTTTTATTAAATGTAGATCAAGAAACTTCGAATAGAATTAAAGGTCAAATCTTAGAAGGATGTAATACAGAAAAACCAGGTTGGGTGCGTTTGTCTTTACACCCAACAATTACCTCTTCAGAATTAAACTTTGTTTGTAATTCCTTAAAAGAATTATCAGAAAATATAGAAGATTGGGCTAAAGATTACAAATACGATACACTTAAAAATGATTACGTTCACAAAACGATTGCGCCAATAGAAAAAGAATTGGTTAGCTCTTGGTTTGCTGTTTAGATTCGTAGCGTTCTTGCCACTCTTTAAAGCGGTTTTTATGCTTAAACCTGTTGTGAGACCATAAATAATATTCAGGCTGTTTTCTTATGTTTTCTTCAGTAATTTTTGTGTATAAATCAGTTATTTCGTAATTTTTATATTGTTTTGGGTTGTCTGTTATCAACTGAAAATCAACTTCAAAAAAACCCCTTTTTATTTTTGTAACAACATAGTTTATCACTACAAAATCAAATTTCTTAGACAACATTTCTGCACCAGTATGAATGGGTACTTTCACATTAAAAAAAGAATTCCAATAAAAAGTTTTACGAAGTTCTGGAGATTGATCACTCAAAAGCAAATACAAACCTTGCACATCATTTTCTATATTCTTTTTTAGTTTTTGTACTGTTTCTGAAGTTTTATAACCTGTAAAGCCAAAACGCTCTCTTGTATTTCTAATGGCTTTTTCAAAGTATTTGTTATTTAATGTAGTGTACGCACCAAAACATTTAATGTCTGTTACTAAAGGCATACTACAAGACCATTCCCAATTTGCAAGATGAGCACCAACTAAAGCAATACTTCTACCTTCATTAGCGTATTTGTTTATCAATTCTGGATTGCTGTATTTATACCTTTTCAGCATTTCTTTTTCAGAAATTGTAAAAGCTTTTATACTTTCTACGATAATGTCTGTAAAATGACGATAAAATGCTTTAGTAATTTTATGTTTTTCTTCAGTAGATTTTTCAGGAAAAGCTAAATTTAAATTCTTTAAGATTACTTTTTTTCTATAACCAAAAACATAATATAATAACACGAAAAAAAAGTCGGAAATAAGGTATAACATAGCCATTGGTAACCTTGAAAAAAGTAAAATAATTGGATATGTTAAATAAAAAATTATAAAATTCATATATTAAATTTTTTAAAACTGATAATAATTATGCGTGTATCTTCTTCGTTTTTTTAGCTCTAATTTTTAACCATTTATCATATTTGTCTTTGTGTTTAAATCTTTTATGAGACCAGAGATAATATTCAGGTTGACTTTTTATTAATTTTTCAGACAGAGAAATGTAGGCATCTGTAATTTGGTAATTTTCAAATTCTTTAGGATGTTCAGCAATCAACTCAAATTCAGTAGTATAATACCCTCTTTTGATTTTTTTTGTAGCGCAATTTATAACCACTAAATTAAATTTTTTAGCAAGAGTTTCTGCACCAACATGAAAAGGTACTTTAACTCCTAAAAAACGTTGCCAATAAATAGTGTGTTCTAACTGTGGAGATTGATCGCTAATTAAAAGGTAAACACTTGTAACTTTGTTTTTAAAGTCTTGAAAAATTGCTTTTGCGGTTTTAGAAGACTTATAGCAGGTAAAGCCAAATCGTTCTCTAGATGCTTTTACAGTTTTATCAAAATACTTATTTCCTAAACTGGTATAAGCACCTTTTACATTGTTCTTTAAAACTAATGGAGAGTTTACAGACCATTCCCAATTTGCCTGATGTGCACTCACAAAGGCAACGCTTCTTCCTTCTTTTAAAAACTTTTTAACCAGTTCTGGGTTTGAATACGTATAGCGTTTCAAAATCTCTTTTTCAGATATCGAAATGGCTTTAATGGTTTCTACAAATAAATCTGTAAAATGTTTAAAAAATGCTTTTTGAATTGATTTTTTTTCTGATAATGTTTTGCTAGGAAATGCCATATTTAAATTTTCTAAAACCACTTCTTTTCTGTAGTTAAAAATGTAAAAAATAAAAATAAAAAGGACATCAGAAATAAAGTATAAAACTCTCATTGGTAATTTTGATAAAAACCAAATAAAAGGATAAACTAAAGCGAATAACAAGAATTGCATAAGTATAATTTCAAGCACAAATATCAAAAAATATATTTAAATTGAATTAGAAAATACGAACAAGATTTTCGTTATGTTTGTATTATGTTAGAAGGTATAAATACTATTGTTTTAATCATAATTATTGCGAATGCTTTGTTTTCATACAAAGGTTTTGAAGACTACGCTTTTTTGGATAAATACAAGTTTCAAGTTGGTAGAGTAAAGGGAGGTGAAAAAATTAGAATGTTAACCTCTGGTTTTTTACATGTAGATTGGATACACCTAATTTTAAACATGTATGTACTTTATGCCTTTGGTAATATTGTAATTTCAATTTTAGGTACAATTCCTTTTTTAATTATTTATTTTGGTAGCTTATTAGTAGGTAATTATTACTCTTTACATTACCATAAAGACGAACCCTATTACAGTGCAGTAGGAGCTTCTGGTGCTGTTGCTGGCATCGTATATTCATCAATTTTATTATACCCAGGTATGAGCTTATATTTATTTTTTATACCTATTCCAATACCTGGTTATGTGTTTGGTTTAGGGTATTTATTATACTCAATTTATGGGATGAAGAAACAATTAGGTAATATAGGTCATGCAGCACATTTAGGAGGAACTATTGGTGGCTTTGCGCTTACAATTTTATTGAATCCTATTCTAATACAAACTAATAGAACATTTGTCTTGCTTCTTGCAATACCAATTATATTATTATTACTTTTTGGAGATAAATTAAAAAACTTATAATTGAGCCTAAAAGTTTTTGAGTTTTTTTAAAAAATATAATCCATAAAAAAAGACTTTATTATTTCTAATAAAGTCTTTTGAGCGAAAGACCAGGTTCGAACTGGCGACATTCAGCTTGGAAGGCTGACGCTCTACCAACTGAGCTACTTTCGCGTGGTAAAGAGCCACAAAGATAGTATCATTTTTAAATTTTACAAGTTTTTTTCTAAAAAAAAAATGCAGTTTAGTTTCATTTTTACCACAACAGATTTAAGTCCAATAATTTAGTATTATTTTAAAATTATATTTTAATTTTATTGGTAAATACATAAGCTTAAAAACGTGTCAATTAATTTTCTTAAGTTTGTGAAAAAGTAAAATGAAAAAACAACACTTATCTACGGTATTATTTTTCCTTCCTTTTTTAATCTTTTGTCAAACCAGTACCTCATCTTCAGGAGGTTCAGCCAATGGTAATGGAACAGTAACATATACAATTGGCCAAACATTATACACAACAAATATTGCTAATAATGGTTCTGTTTCACAAGGTATACAACAGAGTTTAGAGATTTTTGTACTAAGTAATCCAGAAAATAAGTTCATTAATTTAAATGCAATCACTTATCCAAACCCTACAAAAGGTAAATTGGTGTTAGAGCTTTCGAGTACAAATCTATCAAAGTTGTCATATACGTTATTTGATCTAAAAGGAAGGTTGCTATTAAGAGGAAATATAAAAGGTAAAAACACTATTATCGATATAGAAAAATATGCTTCTGGAGTATATCTTCTAAAAGTAG
>CAXBAC010000236.1:0-4167 GCA_963973485.1 uncultured Polaribacter sp.
CAATCATATATCGATAACTATGGCACTTTATTCACTAGGGAGGGTGTAGTAGTTAGGGGTACAATATTAAATATATTAATGATAATTTTTACGCCATAAAATTAGATGGTGAAGGTAAAAAAGACATTACTTACAAAGGCCATACTTTTAAGTATAAAAAAGATGGAAGAACAGAATACCATGAGCTTTCTGCAGCACTTTTAGAAGGACAGCTTTCATATCCTTCTACTATTTTTATGACAGAAAAAGAGCAAATGTTACAGAAAATACCTGGGTATTTATCTAAAGAAAGATTCGAAAAAATATTAGCTTTTTTTAAAACAGAAGCATACAAAGATCAAGAGTGGGCTACTTTCGAAAAAGAATTTAAAAGTAATTTAAAACCTTAATTTTTAAATACAAAGGCACCTTTTGTATTTGTACTGTAAAAAGACACTTTTAATTCTCTTGCAGTATTACTCCATCTTTTCACATAACTTTTATAATTAGAGCCATCTGCAATAATTTGCTTTGGTTGTATTGTTTTAATTAAACGCTCTAAATTTATTTTTGGTGATTGCTGCAACACAACTATTGAATGGTTTAAATTCTTAAGCTGATAAACTCCTAAACTATCCACAACTAAAATGGTTTCATTTCTAAACTTTAAGACATTTGGTACTCCTATTTTATAATTAGGTATTACGTTTTGATTCACTTTGTAAGAACTAATTGCAGTTAAGTCTTTAATTTGAGAACTATCTAAATCATGATACAATAAGAACTCCTCTCCTATTCTATTTCCCAAAATTGAGTTTCTACTTTTATGAAAAACTATAAATTCGTTTGTTACTTTTCTTTGATAATCTTCAAATAAAAAAACACCCTGAAAAACAATTACAGATAATAATAGGTAAACAAGTTTTTTAGATGATTGTTTTAATAAAAAAGATACCCCTAAAAAGATGAAAAGATAACTGACCAACATCAATAAAAATGACATTGACAATTCAGTGAATAGAAACTCTTCTTGCTTAGAAATCCAATTTACAAAGGCATTCATCAACGAAATTATACCAGCATAAATAGTTGCTAAAAATTGAGGTAAAACTCCAATTAAAGCAAATGATATAATTACAATTCCTCCCATTAAAATTGCTCCTAAAAAAGGAATAATCACCAAATTAGAAAGCATAAATAATCCTGGAAATTGATGAAAATAGAATAAACTTAAAGGTAAAACACCTAACTGAGCACTAATTGATACTGTTGTTAATTGCCAAAATTTATCTATAATTTTATTTTTAGGTTGCCATAGTTTGTAAATTTTTGGTTGTGTTAAAACAATACCAAAAACTGCTAAATAACTTAACTGAAAACCAACATCAAAAAGAAATAAAGGTTTAAAAACCAACAAAAAGAACATGGATGATATTAATGAAAAAAGCACTACGTTTTTTCTATTAAAAGACATGCCCACTGCTAAAAATGTAAACATGGTAACTGCTCTAACCACTGAAGCAGATAAGCCTGCCACAAAAGCAAAAGCCCAAAGAAAGAATACAATTAACAGTGTTTTTAAAAATTTTCCATTTTTAAAATTTTCAAAAGGTTTAAAAATAAACGATAAAATAAGGAGTATAATACCTACATGTAACCCAGAAACAGCCAAAATATGAATTGCCCCAGCTTTTGCATAGTTGTCTGTAAGCTCTTTAGATATGTCTTGTCTTTCACCCAACAACAACGCATATATTACAGCCAACTCATTTGTTGAAAAATTATAGTTTTCTAAAGACTTTTTAACTTTTTCTCTAAACCTAGATGACAAACCTATTAAAGAAAAATCTTTATAAATCAACTGTTTAAACTCATCTCTTTTTAAAAAAACTTGTTCAAATACACCTTGTTTTTCTAGGTAAAATTTATAGTTAAATTGATAAGGATTTTTAGGATTTTCAACTACTACAAAATTAGCTTTTGCATAAATTAAATCATCAACTTCTAGTCTTTGTTGTAAAGAATCTTTAGATATATTTAACAATACATTTCCTCGAGTTTTAAACGAATCAACCTGTGTAACTTTTGCTTGATATTTGTAGTTATAATCGTTTGTTTTTAGAACTTTTTCAATTTGTAAAACTGTATAAGATTTGGGTGTAATTAATTTGGCATAATAGTTTTTGTAATTCTGATCTGTTTGTAAAAACATTACAAAAACACCAAGAAAAAAGAAGGTTATGAAGGAAAGTAAGGTTCTTACTACTTTTTGGTTAGCAACTATCAACAAGAACAAAAAAACACCTAAAACTAATCCTAAGTTTGTAAAACCAAAACTCCAAAATTTGGTGTAGAATTGTATTAAAACCCCTAAAATTACCCATGCAAGGAAATGCAAAGGTAAATACGTAAGTATCTTTTTCATAGCTTGTTAAAGATACTAAAAAATTACAGAAACTGATTTTTATCTAAATTTTAGAATAAAAATTTAGAAAGAAAACTGCATTTTACAAATAGGTAATCTTAATTTTTTAAGTTTTTTACAATTAATTTTGCTGTTTTTTCTGAAGCGCCTTTTCCTCCTAACTTTTTTTCAAGTTCAAAATAATCTAAAAATAATTTTTTACGATGTTTCGAATCTAAAATTTTTGCCAACTCTTTTTTTAGATTTTTTTTAGTTAAATCACTTTGTATCAACTCTGTTACCACTTCTCTATCCATTATTAAATTTACTAATGAAATAAACTTTAAGGTAATAATTCTTTTTGCAATTTGATATGATAAAAAACTACCTTTATAACAAACTACTTGTGGTACTTTAAATAATGCAGCCTCTAAAGTTGCAGTTCCTGAAGCTACCAATGCTGCATAAGAAATACTTAACAAATCATAGGTTTTATTATCTATAAAACTCACTTTTTTATCGCCAATAATATTTTTGTAGAAAGAAAAATCTTGACTTGGAGCTCCTGCAATAACAAAGGTATAGTCAGAAAAATCGTTTACTAAAGATAACATTACTGTTAGTTTTTTAGTAATTTCTTGCTTTCTACTTCCAGGTAATAAAGCAATTATAGGCTTATCTCCTAGATTGTATTTTTCTCTAAATTCAAATTCATTTACTTGATTTCTATCTGCAATTGCATCAATTAATGGATGCCCCACAAAAGTAACCTCATAATCGAACTTCTTATAAAACTCTTTTTCGAAAGGAAGAATTACATACAATTCATCAACATCTCTTCTAATGGCTTTAACCCTAGTTGCTCTACTTGCCCAAACTTGAGGAGAAATGTAATAATTTGTTTTAAAACCTTGTTGTTTTGCCCATTTTGCAATGCGTAAATTAAAGCCAGAATTATCTATAAAAATAATAACATCTGGTTGATATTGCTCTATGTCTTTTTTACAAAACCCAATAAAAACAAGAACTTTATTTAGGTTTTTAAGTACTTCAAAAAAGCCCATAAAAGCTCTTTCTTTATAATGGCTTACTAGTGTTCCTCCAACATTTTGCATTAAATCTCCACCCCAAAAACGAATATCTGCAGTTTCATCTTGTTTGTACAATTCCTTCATTAAATTGGCACCATGTAAATCTCCAGAAGCCTCACCAGCAATGATATAATATTTCATCAGATAAACTTTAGGGTTAATGTAAACAAGGCTATTGCTATTGAGGTTAATAAAACTCCTTTTGCTCTATGATCTTGCTCTTTTTTGATATAAATAAAGAATACAAATAAATTTGGTATAGCTCCAATAGAAAGTATTTTAGCGTACAAATCTCCTTCTTCAATTAGCTGTAAAGTTTCTACAAAATCTAATTTAGAAAAATATTCTATGTACAAATAGCAACCAGCTAAAGTTGCAAATAGTGCTACTAAAGCACCAATTAAAATTTCTTTTTTTACAGTTCCCAAGAATTTAATTTTTGAATCATATGATGAGCAGTTAAATCAAATTGAACAGGTACAATAGATATATAACCGTTTTCTAAAGCATAAACATCTGTATCTTGCCCTTTATCTCTGTTTACAAATTCGCCAGAAAGCCAGTAATATTCTTTTCCAAAAGGACTTTTACGTTTGTCAAAATCTTCTTTCCAAACACCCATTGCTTGTCTACAAATTTTGGCTCCTTTAATATCTTCTTTCTTTAAATTTGGAATATTTACATTTAAAACAA
>CAXBAC010000237.1:0-4155 GCA_963973485.1 uncultured Polaribacter sp.
ATTCTCTAAATCACTTGGTATTACCAAAAGTGATTGCTACTGTATTCTTTTATCCTTTTTTAATAACTTTAGGCATGTGTTTAGGTATTTTTGGAGGCTGGTTAGCTGGTGTATTATCAGGGTTGTTTAGTGGAGTAAATTATATAGAAGGTTTACAGACAGATTTTGATCCTTTTTTAATTACATATGCATTAACAAAAACACTAGTTTTTGCTTTCTTAATTGCAACTGTGCCATCTTATCATGGCTATTATGTAAAAGGAGGCTCAATAGCAGTAGGTAAAGCAAGTACACAATCTGTTGTTTGGACTACCATATTAATTGTTATTGCAAATTACTTTTTAACTCAAATGTTACTAACTTAAAAATGATAGAAGTAAAAAATTTAAAAAAAGGTTTTGGTGATGTAGAGGTGCTAAAAGGAATTTCAACAACTTTTCACCCAGGTAAAACAAGCTTAATTATTGGACAAAGTGGTGCAGGAAAAACAGTCTTTTTAAAGTCTTTAATAGGTTTGCATAAACCAGAAAGTGGAACAATATCTTTTGATGGTAGAGTAAATACAAAATTTAGCATTGAAGAACAAAGACAGTGGAGACAAGAAATTGGTATGGTTTTTCAAGGTAGTGCATTATTCGATTCTCAAACTGTAGAAGAAAACGTAATGTTCCCTCTAAAAATGTTTACGAAACAATCTTATTCAGAAATGTTAGAAAGAGTAAATTTTGTTTTAGATAGGGTAAACTTAAGAGATTCTAATGATAGATTTCCAGCAGAATTATCTGGTGGAATGCAAAAAAGAGTGGCTATTGCAAGAGCAATAGTAATGAAACCAAAATATTTATTTTGTGATGAGCCAAACTCTGGTTTAGATCCTCAAACAGCAACAGTAATCGATAATTTAATCCAAGAAATTACAGAAGAGTATCAAATAACTACAGTTATAAATACTCATGATATGAACTCTGTAATGGAAATAGGAGAAAAAATTATTTTTTTAAAAGATGGAAAAAAAGAGTGGGAAGGTAGTAGTGAAGAGATGTTTAAAACTGATAATGAAGCTGTTGTAGGCTTTGTGTATTCTTCCAATTTATTCAAGAAAGTAAGAGAAGCATATTTAAATGAAACTAATTAGTGAAATCGTTTGGTTTTTATAAAATAACTTATATATTTGCACCCGCTTAAAGAAAGCAATGACCTGGTAGCTCAGTTGGTAGAGCATCTCCCTTTTAAGGAGAGGGTCCTGGGTTCGAGCCCCAGCCCGGTCACACAAAAACTCTGCATTAATTTGCAGAGTTTTTCTTTTTTAGATTAATTTCTTTACTTTTGTTTAATTGTTATATTAAATAAATGAACAAATTAGTCTTACTTTTTACTTTACTATGCTTTATGCTTTCATCAGAATTTATTGTATTTGATTTCTCTAAACAAAAAAATCTTTCTTCTTGGAGAGTAGTAGATGATGTTGTAATGGGTGGAGTTTCAGATGGTAATTTGAAAATAAACAGTAAAGGTAATGGGTTATTCTATGGAAATGTTTCTACAGAAAACAATGGTGGCTTTTCTTCAATAAGATATCAATTTAATAAAATTGATGTAAGTAATTATTCAAAAATAGTTCTAAAATTAAAAGGAGATGGAAATAATTATCAGTTTAGAGTAAAAGACGATTCAAGAAACTATTTTTCATATATAAAAGAGTTTTCTACAACAAAGGAGTGGACTTTAATTGAAATTAACTTGTCAGATATGTATCCAGCATATAGAGGAAGAACTTTAAATAAAAAAAACTTCTCATCCAATAAAATTGAAGAAATTGCCATTCTAATTGGTAATAAAAAAGAGCAATCTTTTCAGTTAGAAATTGATAAGATTTATCTTAAATAACGTTGGTATTCTCAACATCTTTTTTTCGTATCTTTCACACGTTATTATTAAAAAACAATGGAGGAAGATATTCAGAAAAACATAAAGCCACACCCTGAAAAGGAAGAAACTACAAAGAAAAATATTAAAAATGATGCAAAGGGTTTATTTGAAAACATTAGAATATTTTTAAATGAGCTTTTTGACTTTAGAGATGATACAGATCATGAAGCTACTTTAGAAGCTATAAAAGCTGATATACCTTTCAAAGGTGCAACAGCTTGGATTTTAATATTTGCTGTATTTGTAGCCTCTGTAGGGTTAAATGCAAACTCTACTGCAGTTGTTATTGGTGCCATGTTAATATCTCCTCTAATGGGGCCAATTTTAGGTATTGGAATGTCTTTTGCACTAAACGATATCAACACTTTTAAAAAATCACTAGTGAATTTGGGGATTATGATTGGATTGAGTCTATTTGCCTCTTTCCTTTTCTTTTATTTCTTTCCTCTTAGTGAAGATAATTCTGAGTTATTAGGACGTGTAAGCCCAGATATTCGTGATGTTTTAATAGCATTTTTTGGTGGTTTAGCATTAATGGTGGCTAGAACAAAAAGAGGTACAATTGCTTCTGTAATTTTTGGAGTAGCAATTGCAACAGCTTTAATGCCTCCTTTATGTACTGCAGGTTATGGTTTGGCAAAGGGCAATTTTCCATATTTTATTGGAGCAATGTATTTGTTTACCATAAACACTATTTTTATTGCTTTAGCAACTTTTTTGGTGTTGAAGTTATTACGTTTTCCAATGCATAAATATGCAAATGCAGCTAAAAGAAAAAGGTATTCGACTATTGCTACTATAATAGGTGTTGCTGTAATGGTGCCAGCTATCTTCACTTTTATTAGTGTGTTTAAAGAAAATAAAATCAATAATCAAATAGAGAGTTTTATTAAAAATGAGGTGAGAAGTAATAATGCTTTAACTTTGATAGATTTTGACCCTCCTAACCTTGAAGAAAAAATCTTAAAACTTAATTTTTTTAATGAAATTACTGATGCTACTTATAACGATTTAAATAATGAGTTAACAAACAATATTGCGTATAACAGTTTAAAAGATTGGAACTTAGAAATTAAAGGGAGTGATACCAAAAGTTTTGAAATTATAACTACAGCTTATAAAGAAAAACGTGAAGAGTTACAAGAAAGTAAAAATATTATAGCAGGTTTACAAAAACAAATTACTGATTTACAAGAAACCATTTCTAATTTAAACAATAGAATAGAACAAGATGCTTTAAATAAAAATCAAGATGCAATTGCTTTTAGCACCATAATAAAAGATGCTAAAATTAGATATATAGATTTAGAAAGTGTTGGTTTTGCAAATCAGCTTTCTTCAAAAGATTTTATAAAAATTGATACAATTCCTGTAGCAACAATTAAGTGGAATAAAAAGTTAAACGATAGCATTGTTAAACTTAAAGAACGAGAACTAAGAGCTTGGTTGCAAAAAGAAATGGATTTAGATACGTTATTTATTAAAAGAGAAAAGTAGTTTTAATAATTCTGATATAGAATAACTTCTGTATTTTGATTGAATAAATAGACTTTATTATTTGTCATATTTAAACACTCAAAACGAGTTCTGCGTTTATTTCCTTTTTTATATACTGTATTTTTAAAGACAAATAAAGTGCCAAATGGAATGTTAAATATAAAAATTTTTCCTTTTTCAGCTTTGTTTTCTCTTAGTGCTAAGGATAACTTTGCATCAGCATCTGTGCTTGCTTTTGGGTTTTTTAAGTAGTTTGCTAAATGAGGAAGCATTTCATTTGTAAAAATATCAGGCTCTAAAAAAGGCAACATTAAATGTTGAAACACTTTTTTCCACTCTTTTCCATGAGGTTGCACTCTGCCAAATTTTTGATGTGTAATATGATGTGCAATCTCATGAACTAAAGTCAATAAAAATTGATACTTGTTCAGATTATTATTAACCGTAATTTGAAACTTTCCATTTGGCAATTTTCTAAAATCGCCATGTTTTGTTTCACGTTGATTAACAATTTTTAAGCTAAAGTTATTTTGTTCAATCAAGTATTGAACCAATAAAATTGATTTTTTAGGAATGTATTTTGATAAAATCGACATTAAAAATTTACTGTAAATTTATGGGGTAGAGCTAGAAACTTCTAGCACTTTACCATTGTAAAATTTATTTCCAGATAAAGAAAAATCGTAAATATAATTTGCCATTTCTTCAGCAGTTAAAGGAGCTTGATAG
>CAXBAC010000238.1:0-4113 GCA_963973485.1 uncultured Polaribacter sp.
ATTATCGTAGAAACGCTAATTAACCAGAAAAAGCTAGAACCTAAGAATGAAAAAATATTACGCCAAGTTTGTGAGGTCATACCAGCAACTACATCAGCAAAAAAGTTACCCAAATACTTAGATGCAAAATGCCCAAAACCAACTGTACCAAAACCAATGGCTAGCATGATCATTAAATCAGTTAAAGAAGGATTCTTTTTTACTTTCTCTGAAAAGTGTATTACTTTTTGTTTTAACTCATCAATAGCAGAATTATCTGCCTTTAACCATTTGTCAATTTTATCTTTTTTACCAATACCAATTAATAAAATTGCCATCCAAATGTTTGCAACAACAATGTCTACAATTACCATTCCTCCATACTTAGCAGGGTTATATTGATAAATTTCTAACATTGCTGTTTGGTTGGCTCCACCACCAATCCAACTTCCTGCTAAGGTTGATAAACCTCTCCAAACTGCATCAAAATCTGCACCTCCAACTGTTTCTGGTGAGAAAATAGAAATCAATAAAATTGCTATTGGGCCACCAATTACAATTCCAATAGTACCTGTAAAAAACATGATGAGTGCTTTAGAACCTAAATTAAAAATGGCTTTTAAATCGATACTTAATGTCATTAAAACCAAAGCAGCAGGCAATAAAAACCGACTTGCTACATAATACAATTGCGATTCGTTTTTTATAACTTCACCTAAACTATTTTCAGATTCCCATTCAGGGGCTATTATTCTAAATGTTGTAAATAAGGCAGGTATAAAATACGCCATAAATAAACCTGGAACTATTTTGTAGAACTTGCTCCAAAACCCAGTTTTTATGTTTTCTGTATAAAACACAAACCCTAAAGAAAGCATAAGAATACCAAAAACTATGGCATCGTTTTTAAAAATTGGTTCTATCATTAGTTATTTTTTTAGGTGATTTGTATTTAAAATAATACCAAGTTGTAATCTATGGAAACCTTCGTCTGGAGTTTTTAGATAAAAATATCCTAGTTTTAACTTTAGATTCGTATTAAGTTTTTTTAAAAAACCTGCTCCTGTCCAGTTTTGAACAAATCGTTTTGATCTATCTATATTTAAAAATATCTCATTAAACGCATAAACAGAAAGAGTTTTTGAAATAGGATAACTTCCATTTAAATCATAACGAAACCAATGGCTATCAACTGAGTTAAAAAAACGATGTTCTAATCGAATTCTATGTCTTAGGTTAATTTTTTTTAATTTTCCATTAATGTTTAGATCTTCGTAAATTCTATGCTCATTAATACTTGTAGAAGGTACTTGATATTCAGTATCTGTATTTACAAAGCTATATCCTAAAGTGAAATTTATTTTTGGGTTTATGGTATAATTTAAACCAAGTCTATAAATTTCCTGTTGAAATTCACTAGCAAGTTCAAAATACCTAAAATGAGCCATGGTTTTTAGGGCAAATTTCTCTGAAAGTTTATGAGAACCATTATACATGTACCAAGCCCCTAATTTGTTTTCAGCATTTTGAGCCTTCACTTTATAAATACATAAAGTGAAGGTCAAAAGAATAATAAGTTTTTTAATCATACTAGTTTGCAGAATATATTTTTGTTTCTTTAAAAGGAGAAATATTAATATTTTCTACAGATTTTTTATAGGCAATCCAATCATTATTAAAGAAAGCATTTGTTTCTGCAACTGCTTTTTTAAACTCTTCAATAAATTGATTCATTAAAATTTTCTCTGTTGCTGTTTGTTCTCCAAAACGAGATCTAATATAACTACTTGCTTGTCCAAAACGTTGATTTACGGTAATTTCTGGATTTCTAGTAATTCCTTGTCTTTTGTCAATACTTCCAAGATATATGGCAATTAAATCTTCTATTTTTTTATCAATTTCTTTAGATGATTTTATTGCATCTTTATATTTGTCTTTATCTGCTGCAGACAATTCCTTTTTGATTTCACTTGCAGTATTTTTACTTTCAACCAATTGCTTTACGATAGCTGCAATTTTTTCTTGATAGCTTTCTAGCTCTTTACTTGCATTGTATTTTTGATTGATAGCTTCATCAGAAATTTGTAATCTTGGGTCGAAAGCCACTGTAATGTTTTGCTCAGAAGATGTATCATCATATGTCATTTTTAATTTGTACACTCCTGGTTTTACTGTAACTCCTCCTGGTTCTCTTGTAGATTTTCTAATTCTCCTAGAAGCTCTATCCACTCCTTTTTCTCTAAGATACCAAGTTGTTTTATGTACACCAGATTCTTTTGGGGCTTTGAACTTTAACGTTCTTATTTGTCTATTGCCATCGAATATTTCTAGTTTAATTGAATCATTTTTTGCTTTTTTAGCATCACTATCTTTATCCTCTTTATTGATAAAGTAAGAAATAATAGCACCACCATTTCTATTTTCTCCTTGATACATAGCATCTGCACCAAACCTACTTCCTGTTGGTTGCTGGTTTGCAGCTTGATATGCAACTGGTGGAACAAATAATGTTATTTTATTATCACTGATATTTTTACCAGCCATTGCTCTTAAAGGTTTTATATCATCTAAAACCCATGCAGCTCTACCAAAAGTACCGATAATTAAATCTTGTTCCCTAGGGTGAATTACCAAATCTTTTACAGGAACTGTTGGGAAACCATTGGTCCATTTTGTCCATTTTTCACCAGCATTTAAAGAGATATACAAACCATCATCTGTTCCTAAAAATAATAAGTTTTCATTTTCTGGATCTTCTATAATAGAAAGTGTATAGCTTTGTACATCATTTTCATCTACAATTCGCTCCCAAGTTTTTCCGTAATTTTTAGTTCTGTACGCATAAGGAGTGTAATTAAAACGTCTGTAATCATTTGCAATTAAAAGTGCTTCACCTTTATTTTTATTAGATGCTTTAATTTGTGTGATCCAACTAAATTCTGGTAATCCTTTAATATTTTTCGCAACATTTGTCCATTCAGTTCCACCATCTTTTGTAATATGCACTTGGCCATCATCTGTTGCTGCCCATAAAACATCTTTTTCTAAAACAGAAGGTTCAATTACTAAAATTGTACAGTGATTTTCTGCACCAGTTGCATCCATTGTTAATCCTCCACTTTCAGATTGTTTTAACTTTTCTGGATTATTAGTAGTTAAATCTGGAGAAATTACTTCCCAAGTTAAACCTTTATCTGTTGATTTATGTACAAACTGACTACCAAAATATAATGTACTATTATCAAAAGGATCCATATTTATGGCAGCGTTCCAATTAAAACGTAACTTTACATCTGGGTCTTGATGTGTTGGTTTTACAGAATAATTATTACCTGTTTTATAATCATACCTTACCACAGAACCTTGCTGACTCATAGACCATCCATATCTAGAATCGTCTTTATCTGGTACAACATCAAAACCATCTCCAAAAGAAATTTCTTGCCAATAAGAATTTCTAATTCCTTGTGCTTTCCAAACATATGCAGGACCTCTCCAAGAACCATTATCTTGCATTCCACCATAAACATTATATGGGAACTCATTATCTACATTAATATGATAGAACTGAGCAACAGGAATGTTACCAATAAATCTCCAAGATTTTCCTCCATCTTTGGTAATGTTTAATCCACCATCATTACCATCAATCATAAACTTTCCATTTTTTGGATGAATCCACCAAGCATGATGGTCTGGATGTACTCCATTGTCTACACCATAAGCAGGCATCAGTTGCTTAAAGTTTTTACCTCCATCTTCAGATACATTTACATAGGTAAATACAGAATACACACGATTTTCATTTTGTGGGTCTACATAAATTTCTGAATAATAGAAAGGACGATTTCCTATACCAGGTTTATCATTTATTTTTTTCCATTTAAAACCTCCATCTTCACTTTTGTATAATGCATTCTTTTTTGCTTCTACCAAAGCATAAATTGTATTTGGTTCGCTAGGTGCAATTGCTACACCAATTCTACCTAAATCACCTTTTGGAAAACCTTCTTTTTCAGTAACTTCTTTCCAATTTTCCCCTCCATCATGTGTGATGTATAAACCAGAACCTTCTCCACCAGATTTAAAGAACCATGGATCACGTTTGTGTTCCCACATTGCAGCAATTAATTT
>CAXBAC010000239.1:0-4111 GCA_963973485.1 uncultured Polaribacter sp.
AGCCAATTTAGAGTTGCCTCCAAAAAACTTTTTACCATCTACCAACATTTTGGTTACTTTTTTACCTTGCACAGTAACACTTCCGTTTTTACTAACCTCAACTCCTGGTAATTTTTTAAGTACATTTTTAAGTTTACGTTCTGTACCATTTATAAATTTACTAGTTTTGTAAATGGTGGTATCTCCCCTAACAGTAACTGGCATTTCTATAACAACTTCATCTAATTGCTCTTCAGATTGCTGTAACACAAAATCTTTTTGAGTGTTTGTGGTTGGTACAAATTCATAATTTACAGCCTTGTAGCCCAAATACGATATACTAATGGTAATGGTATCTCCTTTTTCTAGCAATAATTTATAATAACCTTCATTGTCTGTAATAGCAAACTGTAAGTTTTTAGAAACATCTTTGGGTTTTGCAATTACATTGGCATAAGGTAAGGGGTTTTGTAAGCTGTCTTTTACTGTACCTGTTAACGTTATTCGTTGTGCGTATGTAAAACTAGCAGTAGCTAGTAAAAAAATAATTAGGAGTTTCTTTTTCATAAAATAGCTTTTATTGTTTTTGTATACTTTTCCAGAAACTACTGTAGCGTTTTTTAGCTTCTTCTTCTGTTACTCTTTTACCTTTTGTTGGTTTGTTGATAGTTATTTTGTTTTTTGGGTTTAAAACAATTTTTGTTGCAATAAATTTTATTCTTTTCAACTGAATTTCAAGTATGAGACCTGGTAAATCTGCCCACGCTTTAGGCCCAAAACTAACTGGTATTTGGGGTGTAAACCAAGCAAAAGTGCTGTTGTTTTTATAGCTTAAATCTATTGCTTTGTAACAAACATAACCTCCTATTACTTTAGATTCTTGGGTTATTTTCCATTTCTTTTTTGGTAAGTCTATTAATGAAGGTTCACCAAAAACATCGCTTTCATGATAAAACTCTTTAGTATTATTATTTTTGTAATATGTATTATCTCCACCAGCATAAAGTCTATTCGTGTTTACTATTGATTTTCCATCATTCTGCATTTTATCTTCAACATAATAAATAGATTCTTGATTGTTAAATTCAAGAAATGCGTTTACGTCTGGAGTATTTTTAAGCACTCTTTTCATCCAAGAATTCATTTTTAGATTTTTAAACTTACTGCTTTTAGTTAATGAATCTATTTTTTTATCAGAAAAAGGTTCTGTAGATACTACATACGTTACTCGCCCACTAATCTTTTGTGAAGAAATTAAGGTTGTAAAAAAGCAAAAAACTACTGTGTAAAGTATTTGCATGTAAGATGTGTCTAATTAATAACGGTTATTTTATCGCTGGTTTTAAAAGTTAGGTATTAGTTTTTAAAAGGTGAGTTTTTTCTTAATAATCTTTTAAACTCCTCACTACTAAGAGTTTTTATTTTTTTAAAAGGTTCTTTAATTATAATTTTCTTCAGTGGGTTTAATTCTATTTTTGTTGCTGTAATAGAGAATGTGTTTTTATTTAGTTCGAGAATAATACCAGGCAAACCATAATAGTGCATTATACCATATTGATAAGGTATTTTTGGGGCATACCATACTTCTAAATTTACTTTATTTGTTTTTAGATTTCTTAATATTGCTTTATAACACAAAAAGCCTTGTATTTTTTTTGTTTCTTGTTTTAACTCCCATTTCGGTTGCTCGTTTTCAATTAAAAAACACTCACCTAATAAATAACAGTCTAATTTTTTATTTACATAACCATTAAATGAATTACTTGTGTAGTATTCACTTTCACCACCAGCCATAATCTGTGTCAAATTGATAGACTTAACATTTGCAGTTGACATTTTACCTATTGGTTTGTATATCGAAGTGTTTTCGTTAAACTCTAACTTTATTTTAATGTCCTTTGCATTTTTATAAATATCACTTACTTTGGTCTTTCGGTTTTTGTTTTTTATAAATGCTACAGCCTTTTTAGAAGAAGCTATATAAGTTATTCTGCCTTCAATTTTTTGACAATTAATTTTTAATACAGAGAAGCAAAGCAATAAAAATAGTGTTTTTTTCATAATTATATTTTTAAAATCTTCAGTTATAATAAATGATAACTGAAGATTTTTTGTTTAATCACAACCTCTTAAACATCCTTCGTAATACCTCATATACATTTCCATATACATTGGTTGACTATTAGGATCTTCATTATTGTTTTCGGCCACAGGTAATACTTCACTTAATGCCCAATCTACTCAATCTCTAGAGCACCCAAACTCTACTTCTATTACTTAATTTTCTGTTTTGTTTTTTATAAACCCGTCATTAGAATCTGTTGCATTCATTAGAGTGCTTCCTGTTGCTAGCACAAAAAATAGACTTAATATTACTTTTTTCATTTTTATAAAATTTAAAACCTTTTTAAAGGTTTATTTATTAATTGATTTTTGAGTTTTTAGTTGAGTACACCAAATTAAAATTCTCTAAAAAATTGGTAGAAAAAAGGCTTACTTTTGTAAAACTTTCGCTGCTTGTTATTGTTTATGTTACATAAGCATTTGTTTTAAGTGATACATTTATTTGCAAGATTTTTATATTTCTTAGTACTGCAAGCAGCGGTTTTTTATTCTTTATTGCATCTTATCATAAGATTCCTACCTATATAAGAAGGACAGAAAAAATTGCTACGATTGGAAAAAAGATTGCAATCACTGCTCATTTCAAAATGATATTCGTTCGTTTTTTAGGGAAAATGTTTATAAAATAGCAATTTTGTTTTCTCAAATTTGGTAAAGTTTTTTGGTTTAAAAAAATATTATCCTTTCCATTTTGGACTAACGGTTTCTGGTGAGGGTGCTGTATCACTGAAAACCGTTAGTCCAAAATGGAAAGTGAAAATCAAAAAATTTTAGCTTATTTTCTATTGAAAATAAAGTGAGAGTTAAAAAACCTTAAAATTTTTTTCTGTTTTTTCCAAGTCTATTTATAAGGTTATTATATTCTTTTACTGATACTCTTTTTCCTTTATTGGGTTTTTCTATACTAATTTTTTCATCTGGATTTAAAACAATTTTAGTAGCCACAATTTTACTATTAAACATTTCTATCTCTAAAATTAAACCAGGTAAACCAGAGAATTCTTTAGGTCCAAAACTTATTGGAATTAAAGGCGTAAACCAAGCAATAGGTTTCATTTTTGTGTTTTTAGAGTTAATGTTAATTGCTTTGTAACACAAATAGTTTCCTATAGTTTTAGATTCTTGTGTTATTTGCCATTTTTTAGATTCAATTTCTATTAACATTAATTCTCCAAAAGTGCTGCTTTTTCGATAGTTTTCTTCACTCTCAATATTCTTATAATAAATATCGTTAGCACCTGCTAATATTCTATTCAAGTTAAGTTTTGATTTGCTATCATTTTGCAAAATATCCTCTATTTTATAGATAGATTCTTTATTTGTAAAAGTTAAATAAGCCTTTACATCATCTGCATTTTTGAACATTTCTTTTAAAAAACTATTTGCTTTTTTGTTTTTGCTCGTAGTTTTAATAACAGAATCTAATTTCTTTTCATTTAAAGCCTCCATAGAAATAGTATAAGTTACTTTACCAGAAATATTCTGAGAAAAAACATTTAATGCAAAGAGAAGTAATACAGTAAAAAAGCAGTTTTTCATTTTATTTTTTTTGAGCTAGAATTTTCTGCTATAATCATTTAACAAAAGGTTATTATATTCTTTTTTAGATAAGGTTTTTCCTTTAGTTGGTTTTTTTATATCAAAATCTACTTTAGGTTTTAAGTCTATTTTTTTTAATTTATATATTAAACCATCTGCTTCTAATAAAACGATTAAACCTGGTAAGCCTTGAAATTCCTTGATACCAGAGTTAATAGCTACATTAGGTGTATACCAAACAACAACCTTCCTTTTCATTTTTTTGCCAATTCTATTTGTAATGTACTTAAAGGTAACAGCTTTAAAGCAATTATAAGTTCCTATTTTTTTAGTTTCTTGTGTTAATTCCCATTTAATATTTGGTGTAAATTCAATAATAAAATCTTCACCAAGAAAATTCTTTTCATGAAGAGCTTTGTTTTTTTCTTTATCATAATAAAACAAACCTTTTCCCATGTAAACAGAAACT
>CAXBAC010000240.1:0-4097 GCA_963973485.1 uncultured Polaribacter sp.
AAGGGGAATTTATTATTATGAAATAAAAGTAATTAGGTTTTATTTAATTACAAAATAAATTTCACTTTATTTTTAAATAGTTGAAGAAAACAATTTAGATTTTATTGATTTTTCATGTAACTTCTTATCAAAAGCCATACATATATTTCTCACGAAAGGTCTTGCTTTATCTGGTACTGTCAAAGAGTTTCCTTTAATAATTACTAAATCATCTTTTATTAAATCACTTAATAAATTTAAATGATTATTAATATTGTTAATTTTTTTTGCTTTTTTATCCCAAGAAGTATAAAAATTACACATAATATTTAAAATATGTTTTCTAATAACCTGATCTTCTGATGATAATATATGCCCTCTAAATACTGGTATTTCACCCTGTGAAACTAATTTTTGATACTTTTTAACCGTTTTTACATTTTGTGCAAAACCATACCAAGAATCTGATATTGCAGACATCCCTAAACCAACCATTAATTGAGTTTTATTAGAAGTGTATCCCATAAAATTTCTGTGTAATGTTTTGTTAATGGTAGCTTTATATAAACTATCAGTTTTAAGTGCAAAATGATCCATGCCAATTTCTTCGTAACCTAATTCAGAAAACTTTTCTTTACCAATTTCATATAAAGCTCTTTTGGTTTCGTCTTTTGGTAAATCTGCTTCGTTAAAACCTCTCTGCCCTACTCCTTTTACCCAGGGTACATGTGCATAACTATAAAATGAAATTCTATCTGGTTGAAGCTCTTTTGTTTTTGTTATGGTATGCAAAACATGTTCTTTAGTTTGATGTGGTAAACCAAAAATTAAATCGTGACTTATAGAGGTATACCCAATTTCTCTAGCCCAATGAGTTACTTGTTTTACAGCTTCAAAACTTTGAACTCTATGAATTGCCTTTTGTACCTTTTCATTATAATCTTGTACTCCAAAACTTACACGAGTAAAACCACAATTATATAAAGTTACTAATTGTTCTTTAGTGGTGTTGTTAGGATGACCTTCAAAACTAAATTCAGCTTCAGGGTGCTTTTTAGAAAGCTTTAATATACCATCTACTAATCGTTTTAAATTTTCTTTTGAAAAAAAAGTTGGCGTTCCACCTCCTAAATGCAGTTCTTTTATAATTGGTTTTTCTGTAATTAAATTTACATACAATTGCCATTCTTTTAAAACTGTAGTGATATAATCTTCTTCTACTTCATGACGTTTTGTAATGTGTTTATGACAAGCACAAAATGTACACAAACTCTCACAAAAAGGTAAATGAATGTATAAACTTATGCCTTCTTTTTGATTACTTTCTACAAACGATTTCTTAAAACTTTGTATCCATTTTTCTTTTGTAAAACTTGCTTCATCCCAAAAAGGCACTGTTGGATAACTAGTATATCTTGGACCTGGAACATTATATTTTTGAATTAGTGTTTTCATTTTTATTTAAGTTTTTTACCTAATAAATTTGTGGAAATAGTAGTAAATACAACTACACTTATAGAACTTAAAGGCATTAAAATTGCAGCAATTACAGGCATTAACTGACCAGTAACTGCAAAATATACACCTATAATATTATAACAAAGTGAAAGTATGAAACAGTATTTTATAATTTGAATTGCTTTTTTGGTAACAACAACATAATCATATAGTTTATGAAATTGAGAAGCATCTAAAATAGCATCGCAAGCTGGTGAAAACACATTTATATTTTCTGATAATGCTATACCAACATCACTTTTAGCCAAAGCTCCAGCATCATTTAGACCATCACCAATCATAGCAACTTTTTTATTTTTTTGTTGATACGCCTTAACAACCTTTAATTTATCATCTGGTTTTTGATGAAATAATAATTTTGTTTTTTTAGGTAAAAACTGCTCTAAATGTTTTTTTTCACCTTCATTATCTCCAGAAACTACTGCTAATTCATAATCGTTCTCAAAAGCATTAAAAACCGACTTTACTCCTGCTCTATAAGCATTTTTAAACGTATACTTACCCTTATAATTTTTATTGTAGCTAATATGTACAGAAGTATCAAAAACATTAGTATCATCAATATTATTATTTACAAAAGATGCTGAACCTAACTTTAGAGTGTCATTTTTATATTGTACTTCAATTCCTTTTCCTAAAATCTCATTAAAGTTATCTATTTGCAAATCTTCTATATCTGAAAAATCTTTATATAACGTTCTACTTAATGTATGGTTTGATGTTCTTAATGCGCTTTTTAAAATCTGTTTTTCTAGTAAATTTATAGATTTACCTGTATAAGTAACCTTACTTTCTTTGTGTGTGGTTAATGTACCTGTTTTATCGAAAATTACGGTATCTATATTTGCTAATTGTTCTATTACTGTTGCATTTTTTAAGTAGAATTTTTGTTTTCCAAAAATGCGCAATAAATTTCCTAAAGTAAATGGTGCTGCTAACGCAATTGCACAAGGACATGCAATAATTAAAACTGCTGTAAAAACATTTAGTGCTTTAGACGCATCAAAAAACAGCCAAAATATGGTAGCTGAAAATGCGATTGCTAAAACTATAATAGTAAAGTTTTTACTGATTTTATCTGTTAGGGTTTTAAAACCAGATGTTTTATTAGTGCTAAAAACATCATTACTCCATAATTGTGTTAAATAACTTTGCGAAACAGAAGTTAAAACTTCTATCTCAATAATTCCTGAAATTTGTTTTCCACCAGCAAAAATTTTATCACCAGAAGTTTTTGCTACTGGTTCAGCCTCTCCTGTTACAAAACTGTAATCTATTTGAGCGTTTCCAGATATTAAAATACCATCTACAGGAATAATTTCTTGATTTCTAATAAGAATTCTATCTCCTTTTTTTATATCGTAAATCTGTACGTTTTCTTCTTTTTTATTTTTTGATATTCTAGTTACAGCTATAGGAAAGTATGACTTATAATCACGTTCAAACGATAAGAAATTATAGGTTTTTTGCTGAAAGAATTTTCCTAAAAGTAAAAAGAAAACTAAACCTGTTAAACTATCAAAAAAACCTGTTCCAAAATTAAACAAAACATCTACTGTACTTCTTATAAATAGTACTGAAATTCCTAGTGCAATTGGAACATCAATATTTAAAATTTTTGATTTTAAGCCTTTATATGCAGAAATAAAATAATCTTGTGCTGCATAAAAAACAACAGGTAATGAAAAAAGAAACATTAAGGTTCTAAAAACAGTTTTGTACTGCTCTAACCAAAATTCTGAAACTTCAAAATATTCTGGAAATGACAAAAACATTACATTACCAAACGCAAAACCAGCAATACCTAATTTGTAAATTAAGCTTCTATCTACTTGTTTTTTACCAGTTTCATAATCTTCTAAACTAATATAAGGTTCATAGCCAATTGCACTTAAAAGTAACACAACTTCTTTAAGTGATAATACATCTGATTGAAAAGAGATTCGAACTGTTTTTTTAGGGAAATCTACTTGAGATGTGGTAATTTTTTCGTTTAATTTATGTAAGTTTTCCAACACCCAAATACACGAACTACAGTGTATATGAGGTATATATAGATTTATGATTTGTGTATTACCATCGTTAAAATCTAGAAGTTTTTCAATGATTTCTTCATTATCTAAAAAATCATATTTTCCTTTAATTTCTTTAGGAACTGCACCTGGATTCTTTTGAAAATCATAATAACATGTTAAATCATTTTCAGAAAATATTTCGAAAACAGTTTTGCAACCATTACAACAAAAAATTTTATCGTCAACTTTAATGCTATTATCATTACAAGAATCTCCACAGTGAAAACATTGTGTAGTGTTCATATTTACTCTTTTGCCTGATGCAAATTTGCAATAAGATTCTTTTTTAAAATATGATACTTATCACGTTTTAAAAAATTAACACAGTATTTTAAATGTATAAAAGTCTAAAATGAATAACCAATTGCAAAATTGAAAACAGGCTCATCTATTCTTAAATCTAATCGCTCGCCTTTTGGAAGCGCAGGATCATGAAAAGGTGCTGCCAAATCAAAACGAATTACAAAACCTTGCACATCTATTCGTAAACCTAAACCAGCACCCATACCTAATTCATTTATAAAG
>CAXBAC010000241.1:0-4080 GCA_963973485.1 uncultured Polaribacter sp.
AAAAAAGAACGGTTCTAAATCTGTTGTGTTAACAGGTTTGAATGATAAAAATGCACAATTGGTTGCTTTCGCAATCAACGAAGCATTAAATAGTGAGATTATTGATGTAAATAATACATTAAATATCCGTCAAGGAAATGATGCAGAAGTTGCTCAGTTAATCTCAGATATGAAGTCTGGGAAAGTTGCTGGATTATTAACGCACAATGTAGACCCAATGTATACATTAGCAAATGTTGCTGATTTTACAGTAGGGTTTAGTAAGTTAGAATTATCAGTTGCTTTATCCACTGAAAATAGTGCAACTGCAGATGCTTCTAATTATGCATTACCAACTCCACATTTCTTAGAATCTTGGGGAGATACACAGTTTGATAGTATCACTTATGGTTTAATGCAACCAACTATTCAGCCATTATTTAATACACGTCAATTACAAGACACATTATTAAAATGGTCTGGTAATTCAACAAAATATTACGATTATTTAAAATCTTTTGCTGCTGATTCTATTTTAGAAGGTAGTTCTTGGAATACTGCTTTACATAATGGTTTCTTTACAAGAACTCTTGGAGAGCAAGATGCTTTTGAAAGCTCAGTATCTTTAGCAGATGCAGCTTCTCAGTTATCAGGTTCAGCAAAAAAAGCTTCAGGTTTTGAATTAAACTTATACATAACTACTGGTTTAGGTGATGGTAAACAAGCAAACAATCCTTGGTTACAAGAATTCCCTGACCCTATTACAAGAGCTTCTTGGGATAATTACCTTACGATGTCTATGGCAGATGCTAAAGAATTAGGTTTTTCTAATCCTGTAAAAGATAATGGAGCTATTAATGGAGATTATGCTAAAATTTCTTTAAACGGAAAAGAAGTTGTTGTGCCAGTAATGGTTCAGCCTGGTCAAGCAAAAGGATCATTTGGTCTAGCTTTAGGTTATGGAAAAACTTTTGGTTTAAAAGAAGAAATGCAAGTTGGTGTTAACGCATATCCTTTTTATGCAAATAATAATAACGTTCAATATGGAGTTGCAATAGAAAAAGTATCAGGAACGCATGAGTTTGCTTGTACACAAGTACAAAAAACAATTGCAGGACGTCATGATATTTTAAAAGTTGCTTCTTTAAAAGAATATAAAAATGTAGATCCTAAAGATCATCACCATGGATGGAACAAACCAGCTTATGTATCTTATGATCATCAAGAAGTAGAAGCAAATACTATTGATTTATGGGATGAGCATAATAGAGAGATTGGTCATCACTTTAATTTATCTATAGATTTAACTTCATGTACTGGTTGTGGAGCATGTGTAGTAGCATGTCATGCAGAAAACAATGTTCCTGTTGTTGGTAAAAAAGAAGTTAGAGTTGGTAGAGATATGCACTGGTTGCGTATTGATAGGTATTATTCTTCTACAGTAGAAACTAGAGAAGATGCTAAAGAATTAGGTTTAAGTAGAGGAGAAATGTATGAAGCTTTAGAAACTGAAGCTGAAAACCCAGAAGTTACTTTCCAGCCTATGATGTGTCAGCACTGTAATCACGCACCATGTGAAACAGTTTGTCCAGTAGCAGCAACAACTCATGGTCGTCAAGGACAAAACCAAATGACATATAACAGATGTGTGGGTACAAGATACTGTGCAAACAACTGTCCATATAGAGTTCGTAGATTCAACTGGTTTGAATATGCAAACAATAATGAGTTTGACTTTAACATGAACAACGAATATGGAAAAATGGTATTAAATCCAGATGTTGTTGTACGTGGAAGAGGAGTTATGGAAAAATGTTCTATGTGTATTCAAATGACACAAGCTACCATATTAAAAGCTAAGAAAGAAGGTAGAGCAGTAAATACAGATGAGTTTGAAACAGCTTGTTCATCTGCTTGTACAACTGGTTCATTAGTTTTTGGTGATGTGAACAATAAAGAAGATAAAGTAACAGCTTTAGCTGAAGATAAAAGAGCTTACAATGTATTAGATTACTTACAAACTAAGCCAAACGTTATCTATCAAGTGAAAATAAAAAATACAAACGAAGCGTAATTAAATTTAAGATATAGAATATGTCTCATTACGAAGCACCCATAAGGGAACCTTTAGTATTAGGTGATAAGAGTTATCACGATATTACCGAAGATATTGCGAAACCTATAGAAGGTAAAGCAAACAAAAATTGGTACATGGCATTTTATATTTCTTTAGCAGCAATGCTTTGGGGATTTGGATGTATCTTCTACACAGTTGGAACTGGTATTGGAGTATGGGGATTAAGCAAGAACATTGGATGGGCTTGGGATATCACCAACTTTGTATGGTGGGTAGGTATAGGTCATGCAGGAACATTAATTTCTGCAGTACTATTATTATTCCGTCAAAAATGGAGAATGGCCATAAACCGTTCTGCAGAAGCAATGACAATTTTTGCCGTTTTTCAAGCAGGATTGTTTCCAATTATTCACATGGGTAGACCATGGAATGCCTACTGGGTATTACCACTACCAAATCAATTTGGGTCTTTGTGGGTAAACTTTAACTCACCATTATTATGGGATGTATTTGCAATCTCAACGTATTTATCTGTATCATTAGTTTTCTGGTGGACAGGTTTATTACCAGATTTTGCAATGATTAGAGATAGAGCTGTTAAGCCATTCCAAAAGAAAATATATGCATTATTGAGTTTTGGTTGGTCTGGTAGAGCAAAAGATTGGCAACGTTTTGAAGAGGTTTCTTTAGTACTTGCTGGTTTAGCAACTCCTTTAGTACTTTCTGTACATACAATTGTATCTATGGACTTTGCTACATCTATCAACCCAGGTTGGCACTCAACAATTTTCCCTCCATATTTCGTTGCTGGAGCAATCTTTTCAGGATTTGCAATGGTGCAAACGTTATTAGGAATCATGAGAAAGGTTACAAATATGGAAGAGTATATTACACGTTTACACGTAGAATATATGAACATAGTAATCATCTTAACTGGAGGTATTGTAGCTGTAGCTTATGCAACTGAATTTTTTATTGCTTGGTATACAGGATCTCCTTATGAAAACTATACATATTTATCTGTAGGTGCTGCAACTGGTCCTTATTGGTGGGCATTTTGGTCGCTATTAATATTTAATATTTTTATTCCACAACTATTATGGTTTAAGAAAATAAGAAGAAGTTTTATATGGTCTTTTATCATTTCTATTGCTATTAATATTGGTATGTGGTTTGAGCGTTTTGATATTATTGCAATTGTACTAAGTAAAGGACACTTACCATCAACTTGGTGGCGTTTTGAGCCTACCTTTGTAGATGTTGGTATCTTTATTGGTACAATAGGATTTTTCTTTGTATTATTCTTATTATACGCAAGAACTTTCCCAGTAATTGCACAAGCAGAGGTAAAAACTATATTAAAATCTTCTGGAGAATTTTACAAGAAGAGAAGAGCACAAGGTATTCCTACAAAGCCAACAGTTGTTGTTGCTGATAAAGAAATAAAGGAAGTTAACCCTGATAAAAATAAAAAAGAATAATTATATGGAATCATCAAAAGTTATTCACGCATTTTATAATGATGATGAAGTTTTGTTAGATGCAGTTAAAGCTGTAAAAGGAGAACACCATCACATAGAAGAAGTTTTTTGTCCATTTCCAGTTCATGGTTTAGATAAAGCAATGGGATTAGCTCCTACAAAGTTAGCTATAACAGCTTTCTTTTATGGAATTACAGGTTTGTCTTTTGCAATTTGGATGACAAATTATATGATGATAGAAGATTGGCCACAAGATATTGGAGGTAAACCTAGTTTTTCTTGGTTTGAAAACATGCCTGCTTTTGTACCAATTATGTTTGAATTAACAGTATTTTTTGCAGCACACTTAATGGTTATTACTTTTTACATGAGAAGTAGAATATGGCCATTTAAAAAAGCAGAAAACCCTGACCCAAGAACTACAGATGATCATTTTTTAATGGAAATCCCTGTAAATAATAATGAAGAAGCTTTAACTTCTTTATTAACTAAAACAGGAGCTGTAGAAATTAACATAGTAGATAAGCACTAATAAAAATATAA
>CAXBAC010000242.1:0-4056 GCA_963973485.1 uncultured Polaribacter sp.
AAAATTGTTGCAGAAGCCAAAACAATAGTGTTACATAAAGTGTTAAAACCTGGTAAAGATGATTTTATCAATTCTTTAGCTTCGTAACCACTTAAATTACCCAGAGCAAAAGCACCAATACCAGTAAATATAGTAGCAATAATACCACCAATTAATGCTCTTTTATTATAGTTGGATAAATTTAAAAACTTAATCATATATTTATTTACTTGCAAATAATTTAATATCGTTAGCGGAAACTTCTTTTTCTCCTAAAATGATTAAACGTTCTACTACATTTCTAAGTTCTCTAATATTACCAGTCCAATCGTATTTTTGCAATAAAGAAATAGCATCTGTTGAAAATGTTTTTTTAGGAGTACCTTGTTCTTGAGATATTTTTGTGGTAAAAAAATCTACCAGTAAAGGAATATCTTCTCTACGTTCATTTAAGGCTGGAACTTTAATTAAAATTACAGCTAGCCTATGATATAAATCTTCTCTAAAACGCCCTTCTTTAATTTCTAACTTTAAGTCTTTATTGGTAGCTGCTACAACTCTAACATTAACTTTAATATCTTTATCAGAACCTACTCTACTAATTTTATTTTCTTGTAGTGCACGTAGTACTTTTGCTTGTGCAGATAAACTCATATCACCAATTTCATCTAAGAAAATAGTTCCTCCATTTGCAGCTTCAAATTTTCCTGCTCTATCTTTATTTGCTCCAGTAAACGATCCTTTTACATGACCAAACAATTCACTTTCAATTAATTCTGATGGAATTGCAGCACAGTTTACTTCAACCATTGGTGCTTTTGAACGATCTGACTTTTCATGCAACCAATGTGCAACTAACTCTTTACCTGTTCCATTTGGACCAGTTACTAAAACTCTTGCATCTGTAGCTGCAACTTTTTCAATAATATTTTTGATATGAGAAATGGCTTCACTTTCGCCAATCATTTCATAATTCTTACTTACTTTTTTCTTAAGTCTTTTATTTTCTACAACTAAAACTTTTTTATCTAATGCATTTCTAACTGTGTTTAAAAGACGATTTAAATCTGGTGGTTTTGAAATATAATCAAAAGCTCCTAAACGCATAGTATTTACAGCTGTATCTAAATCTCCATGACCAGAAATCATCACAAAAGGTACTTCTGGTTTTATTTTTTTTGCTTTTTCTAAGACCTCAACACCATCCATTTTTGGCATTTTAATATCGCATAAAACCAAATCGTAATCGTTATTTTTGATCATTTCTATACCCAACAATCCATCACCTGCTTCTTCTACTTGATAGGTATCATTTTCTTCAGAAATAATTTTTTTCAAAACTCTTCTAATTGCATCTTCATCTTCTATTATTAATATCTTAGACATCTTATTCTTTTTGTTTTATTAAATGTACATCTCTCTGTGGAAATGGTATTGTAATATTATTTTCTCTAAATGCTTTATCTATTTCAAAACGAATGTTACTTTGTGTAAAACGAACTTCGAAACTATTATTTAAGGTAAAAACAATTCTAAAGTTTAAAGAACTGTCTGCAAAATCAGTAAAAAGAACCACAGGTGCAGGGTTTTTTAAAATACTAGGTTGCGCTTCAGCAATTTCTAATAATATTTTTTTAACCAAATCAACATCAGAACCATAAGCAACACCAACATCTACAACTTCTCTTGTTTCTGTTCCGTTTTCTGTCCAATTAAACAAAATATTGGTTAAATACAAATGATTTGGAATAACTAAAACTTTATTATCTACAGTAACTGCTCTTGTGGTTCGTAAACGAATATCTAAAACCCTACCCACTTTACCTTCAAGTTCAATAATATCACCCACATGCACAGATTGATCTACTAAGATAAAAATTCCTGAGATAATATCTTGAAATAAGGTTTGTAAAGCTAAACCAACTACAATTAAAAGTGCTGCTGATGCTGCAAAAACAGCTGTAACATTAACACCTGAAGTATGCATAGCTATTAAGAAAATAATCAGAAAAACAATCCATCTTATATAGCCAAAAACAGTAACAAACTTCTGTTTATCATTATTTGGCATTTTTCTAGTTACAAATCTTCTAAAAAGTTTTAAGACAAAAGATGTAATTATTAAAGCAACAACTACAAACAGCAAACCTCTTATGGTTATGCTAATTTCTTCACTAAAAACAAATTTAAAATCTAAAATAGAAGTGGTTTCTTCTACAATAGTTTCTTTAACTTTTTCTAAAGTTTCTTGCATTTATCCTTTATATTTTAACCATTTGTACAAATCTTTATAGGTTGGCTTTTTACCATACATTAAAATACCTACTCTATAAATTTTAGCAGCCAACCAAACCATAAAAACAAATGTAACTAAAAGTAAGGTCATGGAAATTGCCAATTCATACCAAGAAACTCCAAATGGAACTCGCATTAACATTACAATTGGACTTGTTAAAGGTATATAAGAAAAAGCTACTGAAATTGGTCCATGAGGATCACTAATTACGGTTGCAAAACCAACATAAACTCCTAAAATTAAAGGCAACATTATAGGCAACATAAATTGCTGCGTATCTGTTTCGTTATCTACAGCTGCACCAACTGCAGCAAATAATGAACTATACAACATATAACCACCTAAAAAGTAGAAGATAAATAGTAAAAACATTTTTAAAATTGGAAGCCTTAAAATTTCTTGAACTATCAATTGCATTTTATCTGCACCTGCAGCTTGTTTAGCAGATTCCATTTGTTCTGCAGAAATATTAGAAGTTTGCATTTCTACAACATCTAATCCAAAAACGGAAGAAGCAACAGTTGTAATGATAAAAATTATAATACCCCAAATAAAGAATTGCAATAAACCAGCAGAAGCATTACCAATAATTTTACCCAACATCAACTGAAAAGGTTTAACAGACGATACAATAACTTCTATAATTCTACTCGTTTTCTCTTCAATAACACTTCGCATTACAGAAGAACCGTAAACAATTACAAACATCATTAATAAATATCCTGCAATAGCTCCTACTCCAATTTTTAAACCATTAATTAATTTTGAGGATTCTTCTCCAGAAAAATTAAACATTTTAATATCTGATTGTACTCTTGAAGCATTTATTTTATCGATATCAATTCCAAAATTATTGAGTTTCTCATTTCTTATTTTCGATTCTATTTTGTTTTCTAAAGAATTCATAACAGACATTCCTGGTGAATCTTTAGAATAAAATTCTATAGAAGTTGCTAAAATTTCTAAACTGTCTTGTTGTGGAATTATTAAAGCTCCGTAAAAATCGCCTCCTTCAACTTTCTTTTTCGTTTCTTCAATTCCATAGGATGTAAAATCTTTATAATGTAAAGTTTTTGTATCCTTAAAATCGTCTTTAGAAAACAATCCTGAATTGTCTACATAAACAATTTCTTTAATTTTTTCGTCGTTCTTTTTCATCAAGAAATAGACCAAAGCACCCATTCCTACCATAATTAGCGGACTTAAAAAAGTCATCACTATAAACGATTTATTACGAACTTTAGCAATAAATTCTCTGTGTATAATTAGTTTTAACTTGCTCATTTTCTTATTGATTTTTGCTTACTGCCTGAATAAAAATATCGTTTGCACTTGGTATTAACTCTACAAAATGCTGTATTTGACCTCTACTTGTTAGAAATGATAATAAATCGTTAGAAGTATCATTAGTTCCTAGTTTAACATTCATTGTAAGTTCATTACCTAACAGTTTAAAATCTGCATGAAAAACTTGAAAATTTTGTTGTAAAGCAGCCTCAACTTCCATTGGATTATCTGCATTTAAGCCTACTTGAAAAGTATTCGTTCTAAACTCTCGTTTTATATCAGATAATTTACCATCTAAAATTAAATTCGATTTATTAATCAATGCAATTTCATCACACATTTCTTCTACAGACTCCATTCTATGCGTAGAAAAAATTATGGTTGCACCCTCATCTCTTAGTTGCAGAATTTCTTTGGCAATTATTTGAGCATTTATAGGATCAAAACCAGAAAAAGGCTCATCAAAAATTAATAATTTAGGGTTGTGCATTACA
>CAXBAC010000243.1:0-4040 GCA_963973485.1 uncultured Polaribacter sp.
GGGATATCTCAGTATCTAATCCTTCTGATCAGTCTACAGATTTGGAGGGTAATATTGATAAAAATGAGATAGGTTTTTTCGAGAATGCTTTAAGACATTTTGTTGTAGGTGCAGAGTTATTTCCAGAAAGTGTTATTAATATTAGAATGGGTTATAATTTTAGAAGAGCTACGGAGCTAAAGCTACAAAACATAAGAACTTTTGGTGGTATTTCTTTTGGTTTTGGAATAAAAATGAATAATTTTAAATTTAACTATGCTTATTCTAAATACCATACAGCAACAAATGCAAGTACTTTTAGCTTACAATACGATTTTAATAACAGATAATGAATAAGAAAATTACTATAGCAATAGACGGTTTTTCATCAACAGGTAAAAGTACAGTCGCTAAGCTATTAGCAAAAAAATACAATTATGTTTATGTTGATACTGGAGCAATGTACAGAGCTGTAAGTTTATACGCAAAACAACATAATTTTGTTGACACTGATTTTTTAGATAAAGAACAATTAATCTCGAATTTAAAAAATATCTCGCTTTCTTTTAGTTTTAATGTTGATTTAGGTTTCGCTGAAATGTATTTAAATGAAAAAAATGTAGAAAATGAAATTAGAACTTTAGAAATTTCTCAATTAGTAAGCAAAGTTGCTGCTATTTCTGAAGTTAGAAAAAAATTAGTAGCAGAGCAACAACAAATGGGAAAAAATGGAGGAGTCGTAATGGATGGCAGGGACATAGGAACAGTTGTTTTTCCAGACGCTGAACTCAAATTATTTATGACAGCCTCTGCAGACAAAAGAGCTAGAAGACGCTATAATGAACTTATAGATAAAGGCGAAACAGTAAGCTATAATGATATTTTAGTAAACGTTCAAGAAAGAGATAGAATCGATTCTACAAGAAAAGATTCGCCTTTAGTTAAAGCAGCTGATGCAATTGAATTTGATAATTCTAATATGAGTATTGATGAGCAATTTGAGCAAATTTGCACTTTAATCGACGCTAAACTACAGGAAGTAAAATAGGACTTATATACTTTAGTACTAATTGAAATTTTTAATTTAAATATTAATTTTTTTAATAAAGAAAATCAAGAAGTAAGAACTTTTAATGATTCTAAAATAATTAAGGAATATTTAAATATTTATGTGTTTGTAAAGAAACTTTCCACTTAGGATTTTTCATAACATAGTCAACAATTAGTTCTGTCATTTTTTCCTTTTTACTCCATTCAGGTTGTAAAAATAACTGACATTTTTTACCAACTTTAGCTGCTTGTTCCTCTGCAAAATTAAAATCAGATTTGTTATGAATAATCATTTTTAGCTCATCTGCTTCTCTGTAATTTTCAGTTATTGGAAGTTTGGTTTTTTTTGGTGAAAGACAAAACCAGTCCCATTTTCCAGAAAAAGAGTAAGCACCAGAAGTTTCTATGTGCGTTTTAATATTGTTTTTTTGGAGCAATCCTGTAATATAATCCATAGACCACATTAGAGGTTCACCACCAGTAATAACTACAGTATCTGTATGTTTTTTAACATTTTCAATAATAGTATCTGCTAAAGTTGGTGGGTGTAAATCTGCATTCCAACTTTCTTTTACATCACACCAATGACAGCCTACATCACAACCACCAACTCTTATAAAATAAGCAGCTGTTCCTGTATGTGCACCTTCACCTTGAATGGTGTAAAACTCTTCCATTAACGGAAGCATTATTCCTTTATCTACTAAATCTTGCGTTTTTTTATCCATCATCTACCTTCTTGCAGCAACCACCTCAATTTCAATTTTTGCACCTGCTACTAAATTGGCTGCAAATGTAGTTCTTGCAGGTAGATTTTCCTTGAAAAAAGAGCTATAAATTGCATTCATTTTAGAAAAATCATCAATATTTGCTAGAATAACTGTGCATTTTACCACATCACTAAGTTTTAAGTTATATTGTTGTAAAACAGCTTCAATATTTTTTATTGTTTGCGCTGTTTCAGCTTCAATGCCACCTTCAACCAATTTACCTGTTTTATGATTTTTACCAATTTGTCCTGTTAAAAAAAATAAATTATCGACTTGAACAGCATCAGAAAAAGGAACATTCTCTCTGCTTTTTTCGTGCGATTTATGATGTTTTACAAAAGAAGAACTATCGTTTTTGCATCCTAAATGAGTTACTAAAAGAGTAATAAATAGTATTTTTACTGCTAATTTCATAAGTTTTTGATTTTCAGTACAAATATAATCACAAAAAAGTATATTTTTTTCTAATGTAAGTAGTTATAAATCAATGAAATTTTGTAAATTTGCACTCCTTTTTACAAGAACAGATTTATAAAAGGATTATAAAACAACTATTTATAAAAACATCTCTTATCGTTTTAATTGTTAAAAATCTGTAAAACAATAAGATACAAAATTTATTTTCAGAAATGTCTGAAGAAACAAAAAACACTGAAGCGCAAGAAGTTGCAGCAGAAGTACAAGAAACAGCAACTCCTGCTGTAGAGGAAAAGCAAGATCCAAAACAATTTTTAGCTGATTTTAACTGGCACAAATACGAACAAGGTATTGAAGCTGTTGATGAAGAAAAATTACAAGAGTTTGAAGAAGCTTTAAAAGGTACAATTGGGTTTGTTAACGAACGTGATGTAATTGAAGGTACTGTAATTAGAATTACAGACAGAGATGCAATTATAGACATCAACTCTAAATCTGAAGGGGTTATTTCATTAAACGAATTTCGTTATAACCAAAACTTAGCAGAAGGAGACACAGTAGAAGTATTAGTTGACAAAAGAGAAGATTCTTCTGGTCAATTAGTATTATCTCACAAAAAAGCAAGAGTAATTAAAGCTTGGGAAAGAGTAAACAATGCTCATGAAACAGGTGAAGTAGTTAACGGTTTTGTTAAGTGTAGAACTAGAGGTGGTATGATTGTAGATGTTTTCGGAATCGAAGCATTTTTACCTGGATCTCAAATTGATGTTAAACCAATTAGAGATTACGATCAGTATGTAGAGAAAACAATGGAATTCAAAGTTGTGAAAATCAACCACGAATTTAAAAACGTTGTTGTATCTCATAAAGCACTTATTGAAGCTGATATTGAATTACAGAAAAAAGAAATCATTGGTCAGTTAGAGAAAGGACAAGTATTAGAAGGTGTTGTTAAAAACATTACTTCTTATGGTGTGTTCGTAGATTTAGGTGGTGTAGATGGTTTAGTACACATTACAGACTTATCTTGGTCTAGAATCAATCATCCAAATGAGGTTGTTGAATTAGATCAAAAATTAAACGTTGTAATTTTAGACTTTGATGATAACAAATCTAGAATTCAATTAGGATTAAAACAATTAACTGCTCATCCTTGGGAAGCTTTAGATGGTACTTTAAAAGTAGGTGATAAAGTTACTGGTGAAGTTGTTGTTTTAGCTGATTATGGAGCGTTTGTAGAAGTAGAGCAAGGAGTAGAAGGGTTAATTCACGTTTCTGAAATGTCTTGGTCAACGCATTTACGTTCTGCACAAGACTTCGTAAAAGTTGGTGATAAAGTAGAAGCACAAGTTTTAACTTTAGATAGAGAAGACCGTAAAATGTCTTTAGGTATTAAACAATTACATCCAGACCCTTGGACAGACATTACTACTAAATTCCCTGTTGGTTCAACACATACAGGTACTGTAAGAAATTACACAAACTTTGGTGTATTTGTTGAGTTAGAAGAAGGTATTGATGGTTTAGTATATATTTCTGATTTATCTTGGACTAAGAAAATTAAGCACCCATCAGATTTTGTAACTGTAGGTCAAAAATTAGATGTTCAAGTATTAGAATTAGATGTAGAGAACAGAAAATTAAACTTAGGTCATAAGCAAACTCAAGATAATCCTTGGGATGCTCACGAAGCTACTTATGCAATCGGTTCTACTCATGAAGGTACTATAAAAGAGAAAAACGATAAAGGTGCTACAGTAACATTTGCTGATGGTGTTGAAGGTTTTGCTCCAACTAGATTCTTAGAGAAAGAAGATTGTTCTA
>CAXBAC010000244.1:0-4031 GCA_963973485.1 uncultured Polaribacter sp.
TTTATAGGGAAAGACAATATTGTATTTCACTGTATTATTTTTCCAAGTATGTTAAAAGCTCATGGCGATTATATTTTACCAGATAATGTACCAGCAAACGAATTTTTAAATTTAGAAGGGAATAAATTATCTACTTCTAAAAACTGGGCTGTTTGGTTGCATGAGTATTTAGAAGATTTTCCAAATCAGCAAGATGTATTACGTTATACCTTAACTGCAAACGCTCCAGAAAGCAAAGACAACGATTTTACTTGGAAGGATTTTCAGGCAAAAAACAATAATGAATTGGTGGCTATTTTTGGGAACTTCATTAATAGAGTAGTAGTGTTAACTAACAAATACTATAGTGGAGTTTTACCTAAGCCAAATAATTTTACTGAAATTGATGAAGATGCTTTAACGGCTGTAAAAGAATATCCAAATATCATTGGTAAATCTGTTGAGAGATACAGGTTTAGAGAAGCTAGCCAAGAATTATTGAACTTAGCAAGATTAGGAAACAAATACTTAGCAGACGAAGAACCTTGGAAAGTAATTAAAGTTGATGAAGAACGTGTAAAAACTATAATGTATGTTGCTTTACAAATTTCAGCAGCTTTAGCTATTGTAGCTGAACCTTTTTTACCATTTACATCAACAAAATTAAAATCAATTTTAAACCTTGATGAAACGTTAACTTGGGATGATGTTTCTCAAAAAGATATTTTACTGTCTGAAAATCATCAAATTAATAAAGCAGAGCTACTGTTTTCTAAAATAGAAGATAAAACTATTGAAGCTCAATTAGAAAAATTAGAAGCTACAAAATTGGCTAATGAGCAAGAAAAAAAGGTGGTAGAACCTCAAAAAGAAACCATTGAATTTGATGATTTTACCAAACTAGATATAAGAATAGGTACCATCTTAGAAGCAGAAAAAGTAGCTAAAACTAAAAAGCTTTTAAAACTAAAAGTTGATGTTGGTATAGATACTAGAACCATTGTCTCTGGAATTGCAGAAAGCTTTGCTCCAGAAGAAATTATTGGGCAACAAGTTTCTGTTTTGGTAAACTTAGCACCAAGAAAAATTAGAGGTGTAGAAAGCCAAGGAATGATTTTAATGACAGACACACCTGAAGGTAAATTAGCTTTTATAGAGCCAGAAAAAGCTGTAAAAAACGGGCAACAAGTAAGTTAGTTCTTTAGCTTAAATATCTGCTAACCTTTAACTTATTCAATTTAAAGAGTTTACTAAACCGTTTATCGAATTAAAACAAATATACTATGCACGCATAGTATATTTGTGTGCGTTTAAGAATCACTCTACGTAATTTTCCCCTATCTTATCTTCAATTGCTTTTGTATATACAAAAGCAATTTTTTTCTTTTTTTTAACTCTTTTTAATTCAATGTCATTTATCTTACTTATTAAAAAAAGTAAATATTAAAATTTTATAATGCTTAAAATTGCACATCATTCTATCTATAATCATCCTTTAAAAGAAGGGCATCGTTTTCCAATGATTAAATACGACTTACTCCCAGAACAGCTATTATATGAAGGGACTTGTAAGTCAGAAAATTTTTTTGAACCGCAAATTCCTGATAACAAACACTTTTTTACAGTTCACGAACCCGAATACTTTTTTGATTTATTAAATATTACTTTAAACCAGAAAGCAGCAAGAAAAATAGGTTTCCCTCTCTCTGAAGTTTTAATAGAAAGAGAAATGATTATTGCAGATGGCACAATGAAAGCAAGTGAATTTGCTTTAAAACACGGAATTGCAATGAATATTGCTGGTGGTACACATCATGCTTTTTCTAACAGAGGAGAGGCTTTTTGCATGTTAAATGACCAAGCAATAGGTGCAAAATATTTACAAAAAAAAGGTTTAGCTGATAAAATTCTGATTGTAGATTTGGATGTACATCAAGGAAATGGAACTGCAGAAATTTTTGCAAATGACAATTCAGTTTTTACTTTTTCTATGCATGGCAAAGGAAATTATCCTTTTGTAAAAGAACAATCAGATTTAGATATTGCTTTAGAAAACGGAATTAAAGATGAAGAATATCTCACTATTTTAAAAGAAACGCTTCCAAAACTCATCAACCAAGAGCAACCAGATTTTATTTATTATTTATGTGGAGTAGATGTTATAGAAACCGATAAACTTGGCAAACTTGCACTGAGTGAAACCGGTTGTAAAGAAAGAGATCGTTTTGTTCTACAAACCTGTTTCGATTTAAATATACCTGTAATGTGTTCTATGGGTGGTGGTTACTCTGAAGATGTAAATATTGTAGTAAATGCCCACGCAAATACTTTTCGATTGGCTCAAGAAATATTTTTTTAAAAAAGTATATGGAGTAATTTTTTTTCTATTTGAGCTAATAACCATCTTAAACATTCTTTTACTTTGTGGTTATAAAAATACAACCATGAAAAAAACTTTATTATTGATGTTATCCATACTATTATTTTCTTGTGGAGCATCTAAAAACGTTAGAACACAGCAAAAAATAATTAAAGGATCTTGGCAGCTAACCAGCATTGATTACAGCAAAACAGGAGATTATAATGTAACCCTTTTCAACGATGCAACTACAGCGTGTTTAGTAGGCAGTAGTTGGGATTTTGTGCCCAATAATAATACAGGAACTTATACTATTTCAAAACCAAATTGTAAAGAAGGTATAAGAGATTTTGTTTTTGTTATAGAAGAGATTAATGAAAACACGGGCTATTATGATTTTTTATTGAAACCAAAAAACAATGAAAACAATATTGGTTTTCGGTTAAATTTAAATCAGCTCACAGAAAACACAATGGTTTGGCAACAAAGTATAATGGTTAATGGATCACCATTTTTAATTAATATGAACTTTACAAAACAATAAATACAATGAAAAATTTACAGAAAAAAATATATACATCAATATTAGCGTTATCAATTATATTCACTTTATCTAATTGTGAAGCCACAAAAAATGCGAACAATAAACAAAAAGGTGGTGTAATTGGTGCAACTGGTGGAGCTATAATTGGAGCAATTATTGGTAACAACGTAGGCAGTGGAAATAACAGTGAACTTGGTGCTGTTATAGGTGGTGTTTTAGGAGGTACAGCAGGTGTACTTATTGGAAAAAGAATGGATGAGCAAGCAAAAAAGATTGAAACAGAAGTTCCAGGCGCAAAAGTAGAACGAGTAGATGGAGGTATTGTGGTAACTTTTGATGAAAATAGTGGTGTTTATTTTGATACCAATAAAGCTAATATCAATCAAAAATCTAAAGAAACACTAGATAAACTTGCAAAGGTTTTTATTGATTTTCCTGACACAAACATTTTAGTTGTTGGCCATACAGATAATACTGGAGATGCTGCATATAACATGAGCTTATCAGAAAAAAGAGCAAAATCTGTTACTAGCTATTTAGTAAGTGATGGTATTGCAAGACAAAGATTCGAAACTCTTTGGTATGGAGAAACACAACCAAAATATGATAACTCGACTGCAGAAGGTAGGGCAAAAAATAGACGAGTAAACGTAGCCATTGTACCAAATGAAAAAATGAAAAACGAAGCAATTAAAGATGCTCAAAATTAGAAGAAGTAATTATAAATAGAAAAAGCCGCAATTTGCGGCTTTTTTTATGTTTACTATTATTATCCTAATACATTACTTTTTTTCAGCTCATTTACAAAAGGTTGATTGTAAAGGCGTTTTCCTAAAGCTGCATGAATTGCATTAGCAACAGCACCACCTGCAGGAGGTAAACCTGGTTCTCCTAAACCTGTAGGTCTTTCTTCGTTTTGTACAAAGTGAACCTCAACCTTTGGTGTTTCTTGCATTCTTATTAATCTATACCTATCAAAATTTTGATATGCTGGTTTACCATCATCGAAAGAAAAATCAGCATACATGGCATGTCCAATTCCGTCTAAAACTCCACCCTCAACTTGGTTTTTTGCTCCTGTTGGATTTACTAAAATTCCACAATCTGCAGCAACAGTTACTTTTTCAATAATTGGATACCCATCTTTTA
>CAXBAC010000245.1:0-4019 GCA_963973485.1 uncultured Polaribacter sp.
CCAACATTGGTATTGGTGATAATTCTACAACTCCAGATGATATGATTGATTTATTTTTACAATGGAATGTAGAAGACCCTGTTTCTGATTTTGAAAGACAAAGAAATACGTATCATGAAAATACTAGCAATCAAAACGCCCAAGGAAACAGAAATCCGTTTATAGATAACCCAATTTTAGCCACTAGAATCTGGGGTGGCCCAGAAGCAGAAGACACTTGGGGCATTTATACAAGCACAGATACTGCATCACCAACAGAACCAACAAATTTGGTTGCTTCAAATATTACAACTTTTTCGGTTGATGTGTCTTGGGATGCCTCAACAGATAATGTAGAAGTTACAAGTTATGATATTTTTGTGAATGGCAATTTGGTGAAAAATACCACAAATACTAGTACTACTATTTCTAGTTTAAACTCTAATACTACTTTTTCTTTTGAAGTATTAGCTAAAGATATTGCCAATAATTTATCAGCAAAAAGTACAGCTTTAGCTGCAACAACTCTTGAAGATATTACAGCCCCATCAATTCCAGAAAATATAATTATTAGTAATGAAACAGGTGTTTCTTTTAAGGTTTCTTGGGATAAAGCTTCAGATAATACAGCAGTTACAGGTTATGATGTTTTTTTAGACAACAATTACAATGCATCAACTTCAGATACTACTTACACAATTTCTGGCTTAACATTATCTACAACATACACTGTTCAAGTCTTAGCTAAAGATGAAGTAGACAATAAATCTACCTTAAGTATTGCTGTAGATGCAACTACAACAGATGGTTCTACAACTACTGCAAACGAATTATTCTTTTCAGAATATTTAGAAGGAGATGTAGGTTTTAATAAAGCACTTGAAATCGTAAATCTAACTGATGCAGATATTGATCTAAGTAACTACAGTATTAAAAGGCAGCCTAATGGTGGTTTAAATGATAAAGATTGGGAAGAAAGTAGTACTTTGGTATTAACTAATCAAATAATAAAACAAAACGATGTTTTTGTAATTATTAATGGTGATGCCACAATTCAAGAATTACAAAATGAAGCTGATTTCTCTCAACCAAATGCAGCAGAAACAAATTGGGGAGCTCCATTAACATTTAATGGAAATGATCCTGTAGGTTTATTTAAAAACGGAGTTTTAATTGATATTATTGGAACCTATAATGGAGGCTCAGCAAACTTTGCTAAAGACAAAACTTTAAGAAGAAAAACTGGCGTTTCTCAACCAAATACAGCTTTTGATATTGATAATGAATGGGATGTGTATCCAAAAAACACAGTTGATGATTTTGGTATACACAGTGCCATTGTGCTTTCTACAGATAACTTTGAACTAGATACAATACGTTTTTATCCAAACCCTGCAGAAAATTCAATTCAGATTAGCAATAAAAGCTCTAAAACTATAAATGAAATTATAATTTATACGCTTTTAGGAAAAAAAGTAATGTCCATTCAAAATCCAGAAAGTAGTATTAATATTTCTGTGTTGTCTAAAGGAATGTACTTACTTACTTATAAAACAGAAAATCAGACTAAAACTTTAAAATTCATTAAAAAGTAATGAAAAATAGATTATTATTAATTTTAATTCTTGTAAGTTTTTGGGGTTGCTATGCCCAATTAACACCTCCAACAGAACTTCAATCATATTATAATGGGATTGATTTTTCAAGTACTGAAACAGCGTTATTTAATGATTTAGCAACTATAACAATATCAAAACATACAAATATATTATCTTATTCAGAAAGACATAACTATTTATATGATGCAGACGAAGATTTAAATAATTCATCAAATGTTTATTTAATGTATAGTTCTGAAAGTAGAGACAAAAGAGAATATTTATCTGGCAATAATTCATATTCACCTCAAACATTTAACACAGAACACGTTTACCCTCAATCTTTAATAGGAAACACTGCAAAAGGAGATTTACATCATCTTAGAGCCTGTGACACAAATACTAACGGTTCTAGAGGTAATAAACCATTTTCAGACGGATCTGGTTCTTATAAAAATGCTGGAAGTTCCTGGTTTCCAGGAGATGAATGGAAAGGTGATGTTGCTAGAATGATAATGTATTTAAATTTAAGATATAATGAATCTTTTAGTGATATAGGTTCTCTAAATTTATTTTTAAAATGGAATAAAGAAGACCCTGTTTCTAACTTTGAATTACAACGAAATGAAAAAATATTTGAGGTTCAAGGTAATAGAAACCCTTTTATTGACAATCCCTATTTAGCTACTTTAATTTGGGGAGGTGATAATGCCGAAAACAGATGGAGCACTTTAAGTGTTTCTGATAAAAATTCATTAGCAAAAATTTCAATTTATCCAAATCCTTCTATAAATCAATCAGTTACAATTTCAATTCCTAGTCAAGTAAATCTAACTGCGTTAACAGTTTATTCTGTTATTGGAGCTAAAGTATATGAAGCAAATAGTACTATTTTGAATAACAATAAAATAAAAATAAATAATTTAAAAAGCGGAATTTATCTACTGAAAATTTCATCTAGAAATAAAAGTATTTCCAAAAAAATCATCATTAAATAAGTTGTTAATAACCCATTTGAAAAACTCGCATTATTTGCGAGTTTTTTTATGCTTAAAATTAATGGAAAGAATTAAATTTGCATTGTACAACAACACGTAAACATCAATCTAAAATGATTCATTTCTTTGGAAACAAAAACAGCAAAGTTTTCGCTGTGCAAACAACAAAAGAATTAACTTCAGAAACTACTGCTAAATTAACTTGGTTATTTGGTAACGAACCTAAAATACAAGCGTCTTCAATCGACGCTTTTTTTATTGGGCCAAGAGCTGCAATGATAACTCCTTGGAGTACAAATGCTGTAGAAATTACTCAAAATATGGGCGTTTCTGATATTATTAGAATTGAAGAATTTACGGCTTGCACAAAAGATTTCTCTGATTTTGACCCAATGATTTCAGAAAAATTTAATGGCTTACAACAAGATTCTTTTACTATAAATATTCAGCCAGAAGCCATTTTAGAAATAGAAGATATTGCTGCATATAACCAAAAAGAAGGTTTGTCTTTAAGTGATGAAGAAGTTGAATATTTAGAAGGTGTTGCAAATAAAATTGGAAGAAAATTAACAGATTCTGAAGTTTTTGGTTTTAGCCAAGTAAACTCAGAACACTGTCGTCATAAAATATTTAACGGAACTTTTGTTATTGATGGAGAAGAAATGCCTACTTCATTATTTAAAATGATCAAAGAAACGTCGAAACAAAATCCTAATGATATTGTTTCTGCCTATAAAGATAATGTTGCTTTTGTAAAAGGGCCTAAAGTTGCACAGTTTGCACCAAAAACTGCAGACAAAGCAGATTTTTATGAAACTAAAGATTTTGAATCTGTAATTTCATTAAAGGCAGAAACACACAATTTCCCAACAACTGTAGAGCCATTTAATGGTGCTGCAACAGGTTCTGGTGGAGAAATAAGAGATAGATTAGCAGGTGGTAAAGGTTCTTTGCCTTTAGCAGGAACTGCTGTGTATATGACTTCATACTCACGTTTAGAAGAAAACAGACCTTGGGAACAAAAATTTGAAGCAAGAGATTGGTTGTATCAAACTCCTATGGATATTTTGATTAAAGCTTCTAATGGAGCATCAGATTTTGGAAATAAATTTGGTCAGCCTTTAATTACAGGTTCTGTATTAACTTTTGAGCACAAAGAAAATGCAGCTTCAAGTGATGCTGCTGCAAGAAGACTTGGCTTTGATAAAGTTATCATGCAAGCAGGTGGAATTGGTTATGGAAAAGCAGATCAAGCTATAAAAGATACACCAAAAGAAGGTGATAAAATTGTAATTCTTGGTGGTGAAAACTATAGAATTGGAATGGGTGGAGCTGCAGTTTCATCTGCAGATACAGGAGAATTTGCATCAGGAATTGAATTAAATGCTGCACAAAGATCTAACCCAGAAATGCAAAAGCGTGCTGCAAATGCAGTTCGTGGAAT
>CAXBAC010000246.1:0-4005 GCA_963973485.1 uncultured Polaribacter sp.
AATACGTTTTTATAGTTCATTAAAGGCTCACCCATTCCCATAAAAACAATATTGGTTAATTTATGATTGTGATATAACCTACTTTGTTTATCAATCACCACAACTTGGTCGTAAATCTCATCAGGATTTAAATTACGCATGCGCTTTAAACGTGCTGTTGCACAAAATTTACAATCTAAACTACATCCAACTTGACTAGATACACAGGCTGTTGTTCTTTTTTTAGTAGGAATTAGAACAGATTCAACCACCAAACCATCATGCAATTTGATACCATTTTTAATAGTACCATCTGCACTTTTCTGCATAGAGTCTACTTTAATATGGTTGATCACAAAGTTGTTTTCTAACATTTCTCTAGTCTGTTTAGAAATGTTAGTCATGTCTTCAAAAGTGTGTAGAGACTTACTCCAAAGCCATTCATAGACTTGATTTCCACGAAATGCTTTATCGCCATTTTCCACAAAAAAATCGCGTAATTGTTCTTTGGTTAAGGCTCGTATGTCTTTCTTTTCTGTTTTCATGTATGATGAACGTATTTCAGTAATTGACTACAAAAATATGGATAAAAAAACTGGCACTTAAAAAAGTGCCAGTTTTTAATTCTAAAATTGTAACTATTGTCATTAGATAATTAACATAGCATCTCCATAAGTAGAGAATTTATATTCTTCTTTAACAGCTTCTTTGTATGCTTCCATTAAAAAATCGTATCCTGCAAATGCAGCTGCCTGCATCATTAATGTAGATTTTGGCTCATGAAAATTAGTAATCATGCTGTTAGCAATACTAAAGTCGTAAGGAGGAAAAATAAATTTATTTGTCCAACCCTCATAAGCATTTAATTGTGCATTAGAAGAAACAGAAGATTCTATTGTTCTCATTACTGTAGTTCCAACTGCACAAATTCTTCTTTTTTCTTTTTTTGCTTGATTGATTTTTTTAGCAGCAGCTGCAGGAATTTCTATCTGCTCAGAATCCATTTTATGCTTTGATAAATCTTCTACCTCTACAGGACTAAAAGTACCTAAACCAACATGTAAAGTCATTTCTGCAAAATCTACTCCTTTAATTTCCAAACGTTTTAGCAAATGTTTCGAAAAGTGTAAACCAGCTGTTGGTGCAGCTACAGCTCCTTCATTTTTTGCAAAAATAGTTTGGTAACGCTCTTCATCTAAAGGCTCTACATCTCTGTTTAACGCTTTTGGTAAAGGAGTTTCTCCTAATTCTAATAGTTTTTCTCTAAAAGCTTCGTAACTTCCATCAAACAAAAAACGTAAAGTTCTACCTCTTGATGTAGTGTTGTCTATAACTTCTGCTACTAAACTATCGTCTTCACCAAAAAATAATTTATTACCAATTCTTATTTTTCTTGCAGGGTCTACTAAAACATCCCACAATCTATTTTCTGCATTTAGTTCTCTTAATAAGAAAACTTCTATTCTAGCTCCTGTTTTTTCTTTATTACCAAACATTCTTGCTGGAAAAACTTTGGTATTGTTTAGCATTAACACATCACCTTCATCAAAATAATTGATAACATCTTTAAATGTTTTATGCTCAATTGTTTGCTCTTTTCTGTTTAACACCATTAAACGAGACTCATCTCTGTGTTCTGCTGGGTATTTTGCCAACAATTCTTCTGGCAACTTAAAATCAAAATTTGATAATTTCATAAGTATATTTAGCTATAAAAGTTGCAAATATACGATATGAGAATAGGCGTTGTCAAGTGTTTGCCAATATATCTTTAAAGTTGAGTAATATTCATGCCTATTTGTTGCATATCTTCCCAAAATTTTTGGTATGATTTTGTAACTACCTCTGCATTATTTATTTGAATTGGTGTTTTTAAAGCTAAAGGAGCAAAAGCCATAGCCATTCTATGATCGTTATACGTTTTTACAGCTACGTTTCCCTGTATTGCTGATGCTTTTTCTAAACGTAAACTTTCATCTGTAATTGCAATTGTTGCCCCTAACTTAGACAACTCATCTTGCAAAGCCACTAACCTTTCTGTTTCTTTAATTTTTAAGGTATGTAAACCTGTTAGTATGCATTCAACTTGTTCAGCAAAACAAGTTACAGCAATCGTTTGTGCAATATCTGGAGCATTTTTTAAATCAATTTCTAGAATCTCTTTATTACTTTCTTTTTCTTTTTTTAGAGTCATTGTATTCTCATTAAAAGTAGTAGAAACACCAAAATGCTCATAAATTTCTGCCAAACAAGAATCGCCTTGCAAACTCTCCTTTTTATAGGCAGACAACTGAATTGTAGCACCAACTTCAGAAAGTGCTATAATAGAATAAAAATAACTTGCAGAAGACCAATCAGACTCAACTACAACTATTTGTTTTTCTACTCTTTGCTTTGGAAAAACTTTGATTCTATTATCTATAAAAGTGCTTATTATACCTAGTTGTGTTAATAAACTTAGTGTCATTTCTATATAAGGCACAGAGGTAATTTTACCTAAAAGCTCAATTTCTAGGCCTCTTTCTAAGTTTGATGCAATTAGTAATAATGATGAAATATATTGACTACTTACATTACCATTAATTTGCACTGTACTTTTAGTAATTGTAGACCCTGTAATTTTTAATGGAGGATAGCCTTCTTTTGCCACATAAGAAATTTCTGCACCCAAAACTCTTAAGGCATTTACTAAAATTTCAATAGGTCTATTTTGCATTCTTTCGGAACCAGTAAGTACTATCTCTCTACCTTCTTGAAGTGCAAAATATGAAGTTAAAAAACGCATGGCTGTACCTGCATGACCTATGTTTATAGTACTTTCTTGTGTAGCAAGTGCATGTTGCATGTGCAATGCATCATCTGAGTCTGAACAATTTTCAATTTGAATTTCTGGATATAGCTTTTGTAAAATCAATAAGCGATTTGATTCACTTTTAGAACCAGAAATTGTTATTTTTTGGTCTATTTTTTTATTCGCTAAAAAATTTAACAATATATCCATTCTTAAAATTAATTTTTAATGTTTATTTTTAGTGCTTAAAATTTACAACTTACCAACATGAAAAAAATTCTTTTTCTGGCATTTTGCGTTCTTTTATCTGCAAATGTCAAAGTTAATGCACAAAAAAAAGCTACCCAAGTTTCTGATGAATATTTTAGCGCAGTAAAATGGCGAAATATTGGCCCCTTTAGAGGAGGAAGATCTGCTGCTGTAACAGGCGTTTCTGGAAAAGCCAACTTATTTTATATGGGAGCCACTGGTGGTGGTGTTTGGAAAACTACAGACGCTGGTAATACTTGGCAAAATATTTCTGACGGATTTTTTGGAGGTTCTGTAGGTGCTGTAGCAGTTTCAGAATCAGATAATAATGTAATGTATGTAGGCATGGGAGAAAAAACCATTCGTGGAAATGTTTCTTCTGGTGATGGGGTTTGGAAAACTGAAAACGGAGGTAAAACCTGGAAACACGTGGGCTTAAAAAATTCTAGACATATTCCTAGAATGCGTATTCACCCAAAAAATTCTGATATTGTTTTTGCTGGAGTTATGGGCGATTTGTACAAACCTACTCAAGATAGAGGTGTTTACAAAACGACTGATGGTGGAGCAACTTGGCGAAAAGTATTGTTTTCTAACGAAGATGCAGGAGTTGTAGATTTAATAATCGACCCAAATAACCCAAGAATTTTATATGCCACTACATGGAATGTAAGAAGAACACCTTATAGTTTATCTTCAGGAGGTGATGGTTCTGCTTTATGGAAAAGTACAGATGAAGGAGAAACTTGGACCAATATTTCTACCAATAAAGGTTTACCTGGTGGAATTTGGGGAATTGCAGGAGTAACTGTTTCACCTGTAAATTCTGATATTGTATATGCTTTAATCGAAAATGATAAAGGTGGCGTTTACAAATCTACAGATGCTGGAGAAACGTGGAGACTTATCAACTCAGAAAGAAAATTAAGACAAAGAGCTTGGTACTACACACGTTTGTATGCAGATACACAGGATGAAGATATATT
>CAXBAC010000247.1:0-3983 GCA_963973485.1 uncultured Polaribacter sp.
TTGTAATACATTTATTAAACTAAATACAAAGCAATTTATAGTTGCAAAAGCAGAAGTTTATGGAGATTCTCTTATAGACGAAAGACTTTGTAGAGCATTTTCAATTGTAGAAAACATCAACCTAAATAATACCAATGATTGATAAAAAACACATAACAAATCGTTTTATAAAATATGTAACGATTGATACAGAATCTGATCCAAATAACCCAACTTTTCCAAGTACAGAAAAACAATGGGATTTAGCAAAACTACTCGAAAAAGAACTTAAAGAAATTGGTTTGCAAGAAGTAGAATTGGATGAGAATTGTTATTTGATGGCAACTTTACCCAGCAATTTAAATTATGAGGTTCCTACAATTGGTTTTATATCGCACATTGATACGAGTCCAGATTTTACAGGAGCTAATGTAAAACCTCAAATTGTAGAAAACTATCAAGGAAATGACATCATTTTAAATGAAAAAGAGAACATCATTTTATCTCCAGATTATTTTGATGATTTGTTAAAGTACAAAGGACAAACAATAATCACAACAGATGGAACAACACTTTTAGGTGCAGATGATAAAGCTGGAATAACAGAAATTGTTTCAGCAATGGATTATTTAGTAAAACATCCTGAAATTAAGCATGGAAAAATAAGAATATGCTTTACACCTGATGAAGAAGTTGGTAAAGGAGCACATTTATTTGATGTTGAGAAGTTTGGGGCATCTTGGGCTTATACAATGGATGGAAGCCAAATAGGTGAGTTAGAATATGAGAATTTTAATGCAGCAAGTGCCAAAGTAACTATTAATGGTAAAATTGTTCATCCTGGTTATGCAAAAGGAAAAATGATAAACTCTTTATTAATTGCTAATGAATTTATAGCAGCAATTCCTGCTGAAGAAGTACCAGAAAAAACAGATGGTTATGAAGGTTTTTTTCATTTACATGACTCAAATGGTTCTGTCGAAAAAACAGTTTTAGAATACATTATTCGAGATCATAACTTAGATCTTTTTGAAAAAAGAAAATACCTAATGCAAAAAATTGCTTTTGATATGAATGCTAAACTTGATCAAGAATTGATTCATGTTGCTATTGAAAATCAATATTTTAATATGAAAGAAAAAATAACACCTGTTATACATATTGTTGATATTGTAGAAGAAGTAATGAATGATATTGGCATACAACCTTTGATAAAACCTATTAGAGGAGGCACAGATGGCTCTCAGCTTTCTTATAAAGGTTTACCTTGTCCAAACATATTTGCAGGAGGTCATAACTTTCATGGTCGTTTTGAATACGTACCAGTCGAATCTATGGTAAAAGCTACAGAAGTAATTGTGGGTATTGCTCAAAAAGTAGCTGTAAAATATCAATAAAAAAAAAGAGTCTTCAATACAAATTGAAGACTCTTGAAAATTATAAATTGTCTCTCTTGCAATAGAAAACCCCTACATCTTAAATATTAAGAGAAGACTACTGCAATTTTAAATGATTTTTAAAACAAAAAAGAATAAGTTATGATAATTCAGGGTTTTTCCCCTTTACATTATGGTAAAAAGCCCTAAAAATTTCAAAATCTTTTTCCTTGTTTTCTGTTGGATAATAAGGTTCAGAAATTTTTATCGTTTTATTTTCAAAATCTAATGTTGCCATAATAATTGGCACATTTGCACCTTTAGCAATGTAATAAAATCCTGTTTTCCATTGAGAAACTTTTTTACGTGTTCCTTCTGGAGATAAACCCAATTTAAAATTATTTTTTGAGTTAAACATATCAATAATTGCATCTACCAAATTATTACTTTTACTTCTGTCTACTGGTTTACCTCCTAATGCTCTAAACAAAAATCCAAAAGGACCTTTAAAAAGTGATGCTTTACCAATAAAGTTAATCATAACTCCAGAACTCATTCTTGCTAAAATTGCGATAGGAAAATCTACCCAACTTGTATGTGGGGCAGCAATAACAACATATTTTTTGGGTGATTTTGGGAAATCACCATCAAGCTTCCAACCCAAAATTTTATATAAGATAAATTTTGCAAATCCTTTCATTGTCTATTTTAAAAGTTATAAATTTAAGGACTTAATTTGAAAAGATGACAGATTTGATTACTTACTTTTTAATTGCATTGATTTTTAGTTTAATAGGTTTTTTTATTGGTAAATTATTATCTAAACTTAACTTCGAAAAAGAAAAAACTAATGTAGAAAAAGAAAAATCTACTTTAGAAGAGCGTGTTGCTTTATTGCAACAATCTAAAGAAATGGTTGAAAATAATTTTATTGAATTGCAAAAAGACATCAAAAACAATCAACTAGAAAAAGAACAATTACTTAGAGTAAGCACACAGCAAGAATCTGAAATAAAAAACCTACAACAAAAGTTAGAAGAACATAAAAACGAAGTTGAAAACTTACAAAAGAAATTTACAAACGATTTTGAAGTTTTAGCCAATAAAATCTTAGAAGAAAAATCTAATAAATTTACCTTACAAAACAAAGAAAATCTAAAAACCATATTAAATCCGCTTCAAGAAAAAATTAAAGGTTTTGAAGATAAAGTAGATCAAACCCATAAAGAAAGTATCGATTATCATGCAGCTTTACGTCAGCAAATTTTAGGTTTAAAAGAGTTGAATCAGCAGATGAGCAAGGACACCTTAAATTTAACTAAAGCATTAAAAGGTGATTCTAAGATGCAAGGAAATTGGGGAGAATTAGTTCTTGAAAGAGTTTTAGAAAAATCTGGTTTAGAGAAAGATAGGGAGTATTTTGTGCAGCAAAGCTTTACCACAGAAGAAGGGAAAAGAGTTTTACCAGATGTTGTAATACACTTACCAGATAACAAAAAAATGATTGTAGACTCTAAAGTATCTTTAGTGGCTTACGAACGTTATATAAATGAAGATGATGAGAAAACAAAAGAGAGTTATTTAAAAGAACATCTTATTTCTTTAAAAAAGCATATTGAGCAATTATCAGAAAAAAAGTACGAAGATTTATATCAAATAGAATCTCCAGATTTTGTATTGCTTTTCATTCCTATTGAGCCAGCCTTTGCTGTAGCTTTAAATGCTGATAATCATCTGTATAACAAAGCTTTCGAGAAAAACATCGTTATTGTTACACCATCAACTTTATTAGCAACTTTACGTACCATAGATTCTATGTGGAACAACGAAAAACAGCAAAGAAATGCTTTAGAAATTGCTAGACAAGCAGGTGCTTTGTACGATAAATTCCAAGGTTTTTTAACAGATTTAATAAATATTGGAAAACGTATTGATGATAGCAAAAAAGAATATTCTAATGCTATGAACAAATTGTTTGATGGTAGAGGAAATCTTATAAAAAGTGTTGAAAAGCTCAAGAAAATGGGAGCAAAAGCCAAAAAATCACTTCCAGAAAATATCATCAAAAGAGCAGAACTAGATCACTAAATTTCTTTTGAGTCAATTTTTATATTGATACCACAAAATATACCCTCTTAATTCATTTAATTTTGATTGAACATAAAAATCAACAATTATGAATAAGGGGGAAAAAGCACACATTGATAAAAAAAATTCTAAAAATTTATATAGAAATGTAGAAACTGAAGGAATTGATAAAAATGTAGCTGGCGAACAAACACTACAAACAGAAGAAACTAAAATTTTAAAAGGAGAAAAAGACAAAAAGGATAAAGAAATTTTAATTGGTAAAGATTTAAAAGACGTTAAAGAAGTCCAAGAAGAATTTGATTCTTTGCAAAGAAAACTTTTAAATAAATTGATGTAAAAAAAAAAAAAAAACGATATGAGTAATGATAAACACGAAGATAATTTACACCCTTTAAAAGGTACAGTAAAAGAAGGCTACAAAGATAAAGACAGTAGCAAAGATAGACTAGATGGCTTGGACAAAGAAAAATTAGAAAATCAAGTACAAAGTGCTACAGATAATTCTAAATCAACATATTTTACACTGATTCCCGTAAA
>CAXBAC010000248.1:0-3980 GCA_963973485.1 uncultured Polaribacter sp.
TATTAAACCAATATATTCGGGTATTGCTCTTTTACTAATTTTTTATTTTGTTGATATACATATTCACCAGTCCAAAAGAACAGAAATACTAACGTATAGCAACCAATAAAAGTAGTATTGTGTGTTGTGTTCGTTAAACTTTCTAAAGACCTGCTGTAGCTAAGCTGTAATAGGATTACTAAAATATGATATACTTGATAAAACCCCAATGTTAAGCTAAGGCTTAAGAATTTCTCTTTTTTATTTCTTTGCTTTGCTCTTATAGCAACTACAATCATTAATAAAGTCGAAAAACCATATAAGATTTGAAAGAAATTTTCTATGTTAGAAAAGTAGAATTGAGCTTGGTATAAGACAATAAAAATGAAACCTGTAATTATAATTTTAGGAATTTTAAAAAAGGACAATAAATGCTGCAAAGAATGTTTATAAAACTCTTTTGTAACCGATGTTTTTTTTTGCTTTAGCAATTTACTAAAACCGCTATCAGAAAAGTTTTTATGAACTTTTTCTATTTCTCTTTTAAAATTCAAGTCAGGATTTTCTTCTAATCTTTGCTCTAATAGATTTGCAAAATGATCTACCAATTCTGTTCTAACATCGTAAAATTTAATGCCAGAAACGTAAATATAATTATGTAATTGTAGTAATTGCTCTTTTGTTAATTCCATTTTATACAGATTTAAGTTTAGAGATTACTTCAACGTGTTTCTTGTAAAAATGGTGGCAAATAAAAACAACTGCATAGCCTGCACTAACAAAACCTGTAAATACAGGGTTAAGTTCTCCATTATCTTTAAAAACACCAACTAATAAGCCCATAATTAATAAAATGAGACCAGAATATTGTGTACTTAAAATGAAGCGAAATGTTGTTTTTACTTTAGACATTTTTGTCTTTACTATAATAAAAAGCAAATAACCTAACAGCGCCAAAGAGAAAGAATGTATAAAGCCGTTAATAAAATCTACAGCACTTTCCGAAACTTTTATTGGGTAAAGTTTTAAGAATACAACAGGTAAAAAATATGCAGCCAAATATAATAAATAGAATGGTTTAAATAGCTTAACTGCTTTTTTAACTACTATTTTAGAGTTAGTATATATTAATCCAAAAAAGAAACTAGAAGTGTCTTTAAAATGATTATCCCATTTTAAAACGGTCATTTTAAATGCACTTTCAAAAGACAAGTTTCTACTCATTTTTCTCTCTACATCAGAAACCATATGATCTAAAATTTCTGGTCTTAAATCAATAGCATCAAAATACTTGTGATCTAAATATTTTTCTATTTTATAAATCTGCTCTTTAGTTAATTCCATAGCCATAAAAATTACTCCAAACTAAATTTAGGGTTCACCAAATGCTGCATCGTTTTTAAAAACTCTTGCATTTCTTCTAGCTTGTTGGCGGTTTCTTTTGTGCCATTTTCAGTTAGTTTGTAATACTTGCGTAATCTATTCCCAACTTTGGCAACCTCTACATCCAACAAACCATCTGCTTCTAATTTGTGTAAAGCAGGGTATAATGCACCTTCTGTAATTTTTAGCTCACCTTTGGTGAGTTCTTTTACTTTTTGTGTAATTTCATAACCATACATTTTATCGTTAGTAGCCAACAATTTTAAAATAATGGTTTGCAAAGAACCTTTGTATAATTTCTGATTTCCCATGTGTCAAATATATACATAAATTTTAAATGCATAAAAAACTTAGGTATTTATTTTTAGAACTAAAAAAAACCTGAAAGTTTTCTGCTTTCAGGTTTCTGTTAATTTGTTATCTGGTTATTTCTCCACTTTTAAAACTTCGCTAATTACGCGTTCTAAGTCTGCTTTTGGCAAAGCTCCATTTGCCATTTGTGGTTCACCTTCTGTTGGGCAAAATAACATAGAAGGTATACTTCTAATACCAAATGCAGCAGCAAGTTCTTGCTCTGCTTCTGTGTCTATTTTATAAATATCAATTTTGCCTTTATATTCTTCAGAAAGCTCTTCTAAAATTGGCGCTAACATTTTACATGGGCCACACCAATCTGCATAAAAATCTATTAAAGCAGGCTTATCTCCTTCAAATTTCCATTCTTTATTTTCTGTAAAATTAAATACCTTTTCTAAAAATGTTTCTTTTGTTAAATTCTCTGTCATTCTCTTTTATAATTTAGTATATGTTTGGTCGTAAAATAAATAATTATCTTACAATACCAACTTTTTTAAAAAATATGTGTTAATTTGGTGTAACATTTTTAAAATTAGACCACTAATAATCAAATCAAACAAAATCAATACTAATGAAAAGCGTTAAAAAATTATTTTTTACAACTGCTGTAGCTACTATAGCCTTTGTTTCTTGTAAAAATGATACATCAGAAGAAAAATCTGCTGGAATTGTTTTAGAAAACATGGATACTTCTGTAAAACCAACAGATGATTTCTTTAGACACGTAAATGGTTCTTGGTTAGACAAAACCGAAATTCCAGACGATAGAACTTCTTGGGGTGGTTTTGGGCAACTACGTAAAAAAACAGATGCAGATGTTTTAGGTATTTTAAATGAAGCTATAGAAGAGCGCGATTTTCCAAAAATTAAAGATGCTCAGGGTAATGAAATTGATTCAGACCAAGAAAAAGCAGTAAATTATTACGAAACTATAATGGATACTGTGGCTAGAAATAAGCAAGGTAAAGCACCTGTTATGCCTTATTTGTCTAAAGTTGATGAAATTAAAACCAAAAAAGATGTTGAAACCTACTTAACAAATATGGCTCCTTATGGAGGTGGAGGTTTTTATGGTTTTGGTGTGTATAATGATTTAAAAAACAGTAGTCAATATGCAGGTTATATGGGTGGTGGATCTTTAGGATTAACGAGAGATTACTATGTAGATGCTGCAGTGAAAGACAAACTAGAAAAATATGAAGAATTTGTAGCAAAAATGTTACAAGAATTTGGCGATGATGAAGCTACTGCAAAAAAGAATGCTGCTACTATTGTTGCTTTCGAGAAAAGTTTGGCAGAACCAATGATGTCTAAAGAAGAGAGTAGAGATATTCGTAAAATGTACAATCCAATGACAATTGCACAACTACAAGAATTAGCACCAGCAATAGATTGGGCTGCGCATTTAGAAGGTATAGGTGTTGATGATATTGAAACTGTTATTGTTACAGATTTAGGCTATTTTAAAGCAATGAGCGATATTTTTGAAAAACGCTCTGTAGAAGATATTAAGCTTTTATTACGTTGGAACACTATTAATAGTTCTTTAGGTTCTTTATCTACAGATTTAGAAACTGCAAATTGGGAGTTTTATAGCAAAGAAATGCAAGGAGCTAAAAAACAACGTCCAAGAAATGAGCGTGCTTTAAATAATTTAAATGGTGCAATTGGTGAAGCTTTAGGAAAATTATATGTAGAAAAAATGTTTCCACCAGAAGCTAAGAAAAAAGCTGAGGAAATGATTGATAATGTAATGCTGGGTTTCGAAAAAAGAATTGCGCAATTACCTTGGATGAGTGAAGTTACTAAAGAAAAAGCTTTAGAAAAACTACATAAACTAACTGTTAAAATTGCATATCCAGATGTTTGGAAAGATTATTCAGAACTACAAGTAAAAGGTTTAGAAGATGGTGGTTCTTATTTTGAAAATACAATAAACGTTACCAAATGGAACTACAACCAAAACATGAACAAATTAGGAGAAGAAGTAGATAGAACAGAATGGGGTATGTCTCCTCAAACAGTAAATGCTTACTTTAATCCTGTAAATAATGAAATTGTTTTTCCTGCAGCAATTTTACAACCTCCATTTTATGATTACAAAGCAGATGAAGCTGTAAATTATGGTGGTATAGGAGCCGTAATTGGCCACGAAATTTCTCATAGTTTCGATGATTCTGGATCGCGTTTTGATGGTGATGGAAATCTAAAAAACTGGTGGACAGATGAAGATGCTGAAGAGTTTAAAAAAGCAGGTAAAA